>JAOAPT010000854.1 GCA_025463045.1 Candidatus Solibacter sp. | reverse complement strand
TTGCCCGCTTCTACAACGAAGTACGCGTCGCGCGCCAGGTCACGCATCCCAACATCTGCCGCGTCTACGACGTCGGCGTCGCCGAAGGGCTCCACTACATCTCGATGGAGTTCGTCGATGGCGAGGATCTCGGTTCTCTGCTCCGCCGCATCGGCCGCCTGCCCGTCGACAAGGGCGTCGAGACCGCGCGCAAACTCTGCGCCGGACTTGCCGCCGCCCATGACAAGGGCGTCCTCCACCGCGACCTCAAGCCCGCCAACGTGATGATCGATGGCCGCGGACAGGTCATCATCATGGATTTCGGACTCGCCGGACTCGCCGAGCAGCTCCAGGGCGACGTGCGCAGCGGCACGCCCGCCTATATGTCGCCAGAGCAACTGGCCGGCACCGAAGTCACCATCAAGAGCGATATCTACGCGCTCGGACTCCTGCTCTACGAAATTTTCACCGGACGCCGCGCATTCGAAGCCTCGTCGATGATCGAGCTCATGCAGATGCAGGAAAAGGCATCGCCGCTCAGCATCACCTCCATGGTGCGCGATCTCGACCCGACCGTGGAGCGCGTCATTCTGCGCTGTCTTCAGCCCGATCCCCGTCAGCGCCCCGGATCGGCACTCACCGTCGCTGCCGGACTTCCCGGCGGCGATCCGCTGGCCGCCGCGCTGGCCGCCGGCGAGACGCCCTCGCCCGAACTCGTCGCCGCCGCCGGCGATACCGAAGGCCTCGAACCCAAGGTCGCCATCGCCTGGCTCGCAACGGCCGTCGTGCTGCTCGGGGCCGCGATCGTCATCGGACCCTCCCAGTGCATCCTCTCGAAGCTCAACCTGGAAAACTCGCCCGACGCGCTCACCCGCGACGCACGTACCATCCTGCGGGACTTCGGCTACACCACGAAACCCGCCGACGCCGTGTGGGGCCTGGGCTACGACGACAACTACCAGAAGTACGCCAGCCTCCACTTCAAAGAGGCCGATGCCCGCTGGAAGAATCCCGCCGCTGGACAGCCCCCCATCGTCAAGTTCTGGTATCGCGAAAGCCCGCAGCCGCTGACCGCCACGCGCCGCTTCAACGTGAGCGTGGATTACAACGATCCGCCCATGGAACAATCCGGCATGATCCGCCTGGAGACGAATCCGGACGGCAAACTGCTGGCCCTGGACGTGGTGCCTCCGCAGGTTGAAAAACCCGCTCCGCCCGCCGCACCGTTCGATTGGAATCGTCTCTTCCAAGCCGCCGGGCTCGAAATGGCAAGCTTTCAGCCAACCGAACCCGCGTGGACCCCGCTCGCCAACTGGGACGCGCGCGCCGCCTGGACCGGCGTCGACACAGCCAGCGGCGCGAAACTCCGCGTCGAGGCGACCGCCTGGCGCGGACGCCCCGTCTCCTTCCGCATCGTCGGACCGTGGACCGTCCCCGGTCGTATGCCCGCGCCGTCGAGCGGCAACCAGATGCCGATCCTGGTCATCGTCTACACCGTCATCGTGGCATCCGGCATCCTGGCATGGCGCAACATGAAAGGCGGCAAAGGCGACATGCGCAGCGCGTTCCGCCTCGCCGCGATCTATTTCCTGTGCATGGCCGCAGCCTCGATGTTCGCTATGCACCACACCGCCACCCTCGGCGAAATCTCCCTCTTCTGGCTGGCCGTCTCCGGCGCGCTGCTCAATGCCCTGCTCTGCTGGGGCCTGTACGTCGCACTCGAACCGTGGGTGCGCCGCCGCTGGCCCACGACCATCATTTCCTGGACCCGCTACACTTCGCGCGGTCCGGGCGATCCGCTGGTCGGCCGCGACCTGCTCTACGGCGTCGTGCTCGGCCTCGTGCTACAGCTCACCACGTTTCTCTCCGTCGCGCTTCATGGCAATAATCGGCAGCCGCTCTTCCCGCCGCTCGCTCCCCTGGTTGGTATCCGGATGGAGCTGGCAACGCTGTTGATGGCGATCCCCGCCGCCATCTTTACCGCACTGCTTTTCTTTTTCATGATTTTCATTCTGCGCGTGATCCTCCGCAAAGAATGGATCGCCGCCGCCGTCTTCGTCCTGATCATCACCTTCGCGCTGACCACCGGCACCACGACCCCATGGGTGGACTATCCGCTCAACGCCGTCGCTTTCGCCGTCTTCGGTTTCGCCCTGCTGCGCTTCGGCCTGCTCGCCGCCATGGTGGCCTCCGCCACCGGCCAGGCGCTTGCCGCCGGCGCAGCGCTCGACTTTTCCGCCTGGTACGCCGGAGTCGCCTTCCTGCCGATCCTGGTCGTCAGCCTGATGGCGATCTACGGCTTCAAGACGTCCCTCGGAGGCCGTCCACTGTTCAAAGAAGAGTAAGGCCACCCCCGCAGCGCGTAATACTTCTCGCGGGGTTCGCCCGTCCAGCCGTTCACGCCGTGGCGCGGCAGCCAAATCGCTTGGATGTAGATCACGGGCAGCAGCGCCAGACCGAATACGATGAGGACACCCGTTCGGCCGAAGTAAACGAAACGATCGCAGTCAGGCCGAGTAAGAGGACGACCTTCAGCACGCGACGCCACAGCGGCATTTGCGGCTCGAAGTGCCGGAATTTCAAGTTCCCCAGCGTGAGCAGCACGGCCATTGCAGAGACATCGAGCCACATTGGACTATTCTCCACAACTTTCTCCGCGTCAGGTGGCGGGGTTTTCCGTTTCCCGGAGCTTTACGGATGAAAGGTGAAATTCTTATGTCCAACAAAATTGCGTTTAACCCACAGGATCGCTTCGTCGTTACCCTCGGCGGACGAATCGTCGTTACCACTCAGGACGGCAGTGTCTTCGGCCACGACCTCTCCGGTCATCACGCCGGCGATGCGTTTCAATTCAGCGGCTCAAGGGCCGCTTTCAATCCCCAGGACCGTTTCGTGGTGACCATGGGCAACCGGCTCATGGTGACCACTCAAAATGGAGCCGTATTCGGGCACGATGTGACGGGCATCGAGATCGGCCAGCCCTTCCAGTTCACCGGCGCCCGGGCGGCATTCAATCCGCAGGATCGCTTCGTCACCACGATCGGCAATAAGCTGATCGTCACCACTCAGAATGGCGATGTCTTCGGCCACGAGATCACCGGGCGCGACATCGGTCCGCCGTTCAAGTTCACAGGCTCCCGGATGGCGTTTAATCCGCAGGACCGCTTCGTGGTGACCGCCGGCAACACCCTGATCGTCACCACCCAGAATGGCGACGTATTCGGCGCCGACGTCTCGGGCCACGGCATCGGACCAATCTTCAAGTTCGGTGGATCGCGCATGGCATTCAACCCGCAGGACCGGTTCGTTGTGACCAACGGCAACACTATGATCGTCACCACAAGGAACGGCGACGCGTTCGGCGCCGATATCGCCGGCCGCAATATCGGCCCGATCTTCCAGTTGAATCCCTCGGACGTTCTCTCCTTCGATGCCATCGACGGCGATGGAACCACGCAGTTGAAGAGCGGCCTACCGCTCGGCGGTTCCGCGCATCTGGTGGTCACCGAGAGTGGTGCGTTCAGTTTCTCCAGCCACGCGCACGATAGCGGCTTCGACAACATCGATTACACGTTGGGCGCGGTCCTGATGACCCCGTCAGGCGTGGCCTTCACGTTCGGAAGCCAGGGCAGCGTCGAAGGCACAGTAGCGGGTCTGCCCTTCGGCAAACCGAAGCGAGATGACGATCACACCGCATCCGGAGCGAACCCCGCACTCAAAACCGAGTTCGAGCGCCTCCGCGGAGCTACCCTGGTCGCGCAATTGGCGGGAACCGACACTCTGACCGCCGGGTTGAAAGGCCTGCTCGGCGAGGCGCTGAAGTCGGCCGCTCAGAAGTTCGGGCTCTCGGCCGCGACTGCGGTGATCGCGCTCTTATAAGTTCCTCTACCTCCAGCCGCAGGTCAGCCGCTACAGCGCGGTTGACTGCGGCGCGGAATCAGGTCAATGCGCCACGCCGACGTTCGATCGCGCCGCAAAGAGATACTCATCGAGGCCCACAATCCTCAAGCTGGCCGAATTCGCCGAGGGGCTATCGCGACTTAACAGAGGTGCCGGATTTCGATCCGCTCGATGGCGGCGTCAATGCCCAAGTGCTGTTTCTTTTGGAGAAGCCGGGACCAATGGCGGCAGAGGACGGCAAGCGCGCCGGATCTGGCTTCATCAGCCGCGACAATGACGACGGCACCGCGGAGGCCATCCGACTTCATGCGTAAGTCGGGCGTACCGCGCAAGCTGACAATCATCTGGAATGTAGTCCCCTGGTGGAACGGCACCGAAAGATGACTGCGCCAGGATTGGGTGAGGGTGTCGAGAGCCTGCAGGACCTCATACCTTACTCCCGAAATGAGGGCAGTCGTGTTCGTGGGCAGGTCGGCAGCGAGTGCCACGCCGCAACCGCACACAAACCCTGGGATGCGATTCCTACAAAAATGGGCGAAGGTGCTACCGCTGCTCTGTCGCGACTGAAGTCATTCCGCTTACCCGTTCTTCCGCAGCGAGTCCTTCAGATCCTCGAACGAGATCGCCCACGCGATGCTCGAGCCTTCGTACCCCTTCAACTCCACTTCGCGCCGCACGAACCCAAGCCGAGCGCTCTCCGAGAGCCCCTGATACACCGGACCGCCGATCGCCACTCCGAGGCCGATCGACTTCGTCGCCGATTCCAGCCGGAACGCCGCATTCACCGTGTCGCCGAGCACCGTATAATCCGTGCCGCCCAGAATCGCCGGCCCCGTATTCACACCCGCACCGATCCGCAGCGGCACCGGCAGCTCGAGCGCGCGACTGATCTCCGCCGTCGCCGCACTGATCTCCGTCACCGCGCGCAGCACCTTCACCAGGTCCGCTCCCAACTGCTCGCGCTGATCGTGAACCCACACGGCCATCACCGCGTCCCCGATATACTTCTGCGCCCAACTCCCCAACCGCTGCACGATCTGCCCGCTGCGCAGGAACCAGGTACCGATCGTCTGCGAGAGCAGCGCTTCCGGCAGCGATCGCGCCAGCGGAGTGAAGTCGCGGATGTCCACCACCATGATCGTCGTCAGGCTGTTGGTGTGCAGCGCCGTGGTCGGTTCGTTGCGCAGGTCCACACCGCTGTTCGCCAGCACGGATTCCGAGCGCGCCGGATTGCGGAAGACCAGGTCCTGGTCGCCGAACACCAGCTTGTCGCTATCGTTCAGCACCACCGGGAAACTGACCCGCCGTCCGTTGACGAAGGATCCGTTGCGGCTACCCAAGTCGACCAGCGCGAGGTCGCCGGTATCCCGCCGCTGAATCAGCGCGTGCAACCGGGAAACCGAGCGGCTATCGAGCATCACGGCACACCCGTCTCCACGACCGATCGCCCACGATTGTCCTTCGCCGAGCGGAAATCGACGTCCGCTGGACTCGACCATCAGGAACGGGTTAAAAGCCGGAGGGGTCACTAGTCACCAATTTAGCAGACCCCACCTGCTTTCTCGTTCTTACGATCTAATGCGATTTCACATCGATCGCGCGCGCAGTCCCTTGCGAAGATACAGGAGTAGCCCAGCCGCTACCACCAGCGGGAACTGGTAAGAAGGCTCCGGCAGCAACTCTATGTCGAAATTCCTGATTGGCTGTCCCGAAACGATCGTGCCTTCCGGCCGGTAAATGAAATCGGCGGTCTTGGACTTCCAATATCCGAAGGTGAGATTGGGAGTAAAGGTACCCGAGTCGTACATGATCGTCACCTGAAATTCCTGATTCTTGCGGGACCTACGATCGCATCCGCACCCGTCGCTCCGAGGCCGTAGTTCCCCGGACCCAACCGAATCGTCTGATTGCCATCCCCGGCATTCAGTACGCCATCGATCGCAGTGGGGCAATCCGGATTGAAGATGAAGGATCCGCCGTCGATCGGCTCGTCGAAGGTCAAGACAAGCCAGCCCCAGCCACCGGACCCTTGCTTCTTTTGAATCGCAGGCACCTCGGGTACGACGAACGAGAAGGTCATGCACTGATCGGGGCCATCGGCATCGCCGGCGTCCTGATCGGTGGGCTTCGGCGTCGGACAAGTCAGGCCGGTGGCAATCAGGCCGGCGCTGCAGACGTTTGCGGCCGCCGACAGGAAGGCGATGAACGCAATCGCGCGAAGGATATTCCTTCCGCCGAACAGGCACCTACATAATCGATGACACGATACCTGCCTCCTCTAAGTCGGCTAATTATGCGGCCGGGGGATGTCCAGGTCAAGGCGAATCCGCGATTCTGACCGCGACCTATGAAACCCACTTACTCCGCATTCGCCTTGGCGATCCTCTGCCTGTCCTCGCTGCGTCCCGCCGCCGCGGGAGTCCTCTATTCGACATTCCCTGCCGGGGCGTATCGCCCGAATTCCGACATCATCGGCGCCGGATCTGCTTTCCACAACGCCGGCCGGGAGTTTGCCGATCCCTTCACCTTCTCCCTGCCCTCACCGGTGGCCCAGTACCAGGTGCCGTCAATAATATCTTCGAAGGCACCCAAGGCGGTCTCTCAATCTGGTCGGGCGCAACCTCCCCTGACACCTGGATCGAGTCCGGCCTCATCTTCGATTTGCCAGGTACGCTTCCCGGAACCGCCGTCATCCCGTCCCTCTCCCACCCGATCCTACTTCCGGGAACCACCTACTGGTTATCGCTCGGCGCCGTCGATCCGCTGAAGGATTTCTGGGGCTGGCAATGGTCGGATCCCCTCTTCGTTTCCCGCTCGACACGCCTGACCGGCGGTTCGTGGGCAGTCGCCGGAATCGGAGTCGCCGACGTCTTCGAGGTCGACGGCGCGCCTATTCCCGAGCCCGGCACGTTCCTCCCACTGCTCGCCGGAGCGCTGGGGCTCTTGGTCCGCTGTTATCGTGCTCAATGACCCATGCGCGCCCGAATAGCGGCAACCTGGACGTATCGCAAACGTCAAATCAGGGATGAAGGCAGGGATGAATGCCACGATCAGTTGCAGCCTCGCGATTCTGCTCGGAGTTTCCGCGGGCCGCGCCTCCGTATTGGACGCCCTCGCCATCTCCGCCAACATACAGGCCAGGCACCTGCCCTTCACGACCCTTCTTGATCCGCTCGATGAATCCTCCTCGAGCGATCGCATAGTCGGGTACACCCGGTGCGGCGATTCCGCCCTGTGGACCGGCGTCTGGCTCGCGGCCGAATCCTTTCGCTACAAAGTCACGCAATCCGCCGATGCCCTGCAGAAGGTCAAGACCGCCCTTGCCGGACTCAAGGGTCTGGCCGACGTCACCGGCGACAACCGTCTCGCCCGCTGCATGGTGCCTGCCTCGTCCCCGTACGCCGCCGGCATCTCCAACGAGGAAGCGAACAACAGCATTCACCAGAACCCGCCGTGGATCTGGATCGACAACACCTCGCGCGACCAGGTGGTCGGCGTATTCTTCGGCCTCGGCGTTGCCTTCGACCTGGTGGACGATCCCGACGTCAAAGCCGGCGCCAGCGATCTTCTCACACGCCTCATCGGTTTTATCTCGCGCCACCAGTGGTCGCCGAATGACGATCTGAGTTCCACCTTTGAACTCCGGCCGGAGGAACTCCAGATGCTCCTCCAGGTGGCGCGCCACGCCAATCCGTCCAACACCGTCAGCGGTCCGTTTATCGTACTTCCAGTCTCCACCGGCGTTCTGTTCGATGTGCAGAGTAACAGTTCGTATTTCAAGTTCAATCTGGATTACCTGACCTTCTATCACCTGGTGCGGTTACAGGATAACGGCGACAATCGCGGCGCTTATGGCACGCTGCGCAACTACACGACGTCTCACCAGAACGCGTTGTTCAACATGGTCGACCGCGCACTTCGCGGGCCGGACCCCGTGCGCGACGCCGAAACTCGCGAGCTATTGGATCAGTGGCTCCAGCGCCCCAAACGCGATTTCACCGTCGATGTCTCGGCGAAGGTCGCGGTCTGCGGCAGCGCTGCCTGCCAGCCCGTGCCGGTTGCAATGCGGCCGCCGGCGACCTTTCTTTGGGAGGTCGACCCCTTTCAATTGAAGGGCGGCGGCTCCGGAATCATCGAAAACGCCGGCGTCGATTACATTCTGCCGTATTGGATGGCGCGATATTACGGCGTGATCGACAGCGACGTCCACTCGGCCGCCGCGCCGAGCGCCGCCATCGCGCCCGCTTCGCTCGCGTCGCTCTTCGGCCAGAGCCTCGCCCCGGCGACCGCCCAGGCCGCCGCTCAGCCGCTCCCGGTTTCCCTGGGCGGCATCACCCTTACCGTGAAGGACTCCGCCGGAGTTTCGCAGAGCGCCCGGCTGCTCTACGTTTCTCAGACTCAGATCAACTTCCTGGTACCCGACAATGTGGCCGCCGGCGCCGCGACCCTCACCGTCTCAGGAGGCGCCGCCCCGCTCAACTTCACCGCGGACGTGCTCCCCATCGCGCCCACGCTGTTCAGCATGAGCGGAACCGGCGCCGGCGTGGCAGCGGCGCTGGCTGTCGCCGTTCAGGCCGCAAATCCGCAGGTGCAATCTCCGGTGCCGGTCTTCCAATGCGCCGGGACATCATGTACCAGCGTCCCGATCTCTCTGACCGCCGATCGCCCTGTCTACGTGAGCTTCTATGGCACGGGGATCCGCAATCGGAGTGCGCCCGAGAATGTGACCGTCACCGTCAACGGTACGAGTCTACCGGTCCTCTACGCGGGACCCTCTCCCGATTACGCCGGGCTGGACCAGGTAAACGTCGCCCTGCCGCTCACCTTGCGCGGCAGCGGCGAGAGCAGGGTGTTCCTCACGATGGATGGGCAGACTTCGAACGTCGTGACCATCAACGTGCAATGAACCCTCAGCGACGTTCTTTTTTTGACGCCCATCTGGAATGTGCATGTTCGGACTAGAACAAAAGTCCTAAGCCTTGTGTTTTGTACTAGTAAAAGAGGTTCCCCCCAGTACAGACGGTACAAAATTTGTAGGTTTATTGTGAGGGACAGAGGCTAAACTGTTTTCAGAGAAAGGCCGATAGTTCCAGCAGGACCGACAACAATATGGGTGTTTATCAAATTTTCGTTTACCTGCAATTACTGGACCTGCTGACGACTCTCGTTGGATTCCGCGTTGGAGCTGCCGAAGCCAGCCCGTTCATCCGCGTGCTGATGCACGCCGGACCCACCACAGGTGTGATTCTGTCTAAAGTGCTCGCGCTCGGGATCGGCGGCCTCTGCGTGTACCTGCACAAAGAGCACGTGATCCGCTGGATCTCTTACTGGTACGGCGGAATCGTGATCTGGAATTTGATGGTGATGCTCGCCGGTCCGCTGGGAAGCTAGCGGCTAGCGCATCAGCCACGAGGATGTCAGCGCGAACGCCGCCACCAACCCGGCATCCGCCAGAATCTTTCGCCACGGCCAATCCTGGACCCGCGGAATGTTCAACTCAACGGGAACAGAGCCGGCAATGCCTTGAGCGATGTGCTTCCACATGGTGTACCTGCTTTCAAGGGCCGTAAGGCCATCTTTCCTTCTCCATCCAGCGTCAACTGCAATAACGGCAGATCGCGATCCTGCACGACGTACACGCCGTTCTGCATTTTCCAGGATTCTTTGTAATTCGCCATCACATATGGGTTGGCCTCAACCGCGCGCACCCGGAACTGCGCGGTCGAAGGCTCGTAATTCGCGTAGCTGAAGCAGCGCCCCAGGCACGCGCGATCGATCATGTGAGTCACCGCGAAGACGTGCAGTTCGGGGTCGTCGATTCCGCTGACCACGCGCTGTCCCGGCGGCAGCCCGGCAATCACGCCGTCCATCCGGTCTTCCAGCAGATTCAGCACTTTTTCGTCGCGGTAAAGGAACCCGAAGAATACGACCGCGATCCCGAGCATCGCGTACCGCTCGAACTGCCGCGGAATCGCCGTGCCGAGCAGCGCGCACACACAGATCCCCACTCCGAGCGACATCCGCTCGGCGATGTAAACCAGCGCGTGGCTGAACCCGGGCAGCATGATCGTCGTCGGCAGAATCACCACCGCCGCCGCGCTGATCACGCACAGTTGAAACGGCACGCTCGAAACCACCCGCCGCGCACCAGAGCTCTTCAGCAAATCGAGAAACAGCATGCCCCAAAGGATCAGCAGTGCCGCCAGCACCACGTAGTATTTGCCATCGAACACCCACACCTGGTCGGCGCCCGTACTCATCTTGATCTGCTGCAAAGACCAGACGGAAAACGTATTCCGCCCAACCACGATCTGGGTTACCACCATTGCCAGCAGCCACACCGCGGTCACATAGACCCGCCTCCGCGCACCGATCTTCGTCGCCAGCCACTGATAAGACAGCAGCCCGATCGTCCAGACCACCGGGAGCGCGTGCGCCAGATACGCCAACAGAAGGACCGGCAGCGCGAACGCCATGCCGCGCGGCGTCCATTCCCATGTGGCGGCGAGCGCCCAGAAACACAGCCCCATGCTCAGATAGAAATTGAAAAAACCCATGTGGAAGACCCAGCCATAGGCGAGCATGGCAATGCATGGCAGCAAATGCCACGCTCGGCGCCCGCCCACTACGGTGACGAAGCGGAATGCGCCCCACACGAAAATCAGCACCGCGATCGACACCGAGATGCGCTGCGCGAACTCGGCGCCGGCCAGCCGGAACAGACTTCCCAACATCAGGTCGAACAGGATGTTCGTGGTCTGCCGGACCACCACCAGCCCTTGCGTTTGCCCGGTTTCGATCAGCTCCGTGAGCCACGCATTGTAGATGTGGCTTGAAAGATCTCCGGCCTGGACGCGGGGCTGCCAGTACACCGGCATCAACAAGACAATCGACGCCAGGACGTACCAGCCCCATCCACGCCTTCGCGCGATACCAGTCGCGGAACCAGGGTTATCTTCTTGCATCTAGCTATTCTCCAGGCGTAGCCGCTGGAACTCAGGAATCAGTTCGAACGGTGTGGCAACACTTTGAATGCTCTCTCCGATTTGCGTGATACTGTCCTCGATAATCGCCGCACCCGAGCCATCGGTCGCCAGTTGCATATAGCGAATCCGCATCGGGTCGATCTTCATAATGCGGCAGCAGGTGGCATCGACCGCCACCGGGTCCTTCCCCGCCACCAGAACACCCACGGCCTTCGGCGTTCCTTGAATCGGACCGTTACCTTCCATCCCCACGATCCCATCGACAATCGCGAAGTGGTTGGAATACGCGTTATGCAAGTCGGCGATCGATTCCTCGATCCCCGCCCAGTGCAGCACATTTTTCGGCCAGCCGTAGATTCCGCCCGGCACCGTGCCGAAAAGGTTCTTCATGGATAGCGTCGCGCCCACCCAGTGATGCGTCTTCATCTTGGCCATCGAGACCAGCAGATCGGCGCGCAGCGCGCTGTTCGGAAGATAGAGTTTCTTGATGCGCGAGAATTGCTCCGCCGGCTGCACCCGCGTAACCTCGTCCAGGTTGAGATCGGTGAAGTGTTCCTCGAAATTGGGTACGGTCTGGAAATAGCCGGCCGAGTCCGCCAGGTCCAGCGTATTGCGCCGGTGTCCCGGACCCTCGGCGATCCGGACCGTCGCGGCGCCGAGCGCGTGAAATGCCTCGAGCGCGGCGTGGACCACCATGGGGTGCGTGTTGATGCACGTGCCGGGCTCGAACTCCACCAGGTTGGGCTTCAGCAGGACGTGCCGCCCTGTCAAATCGCCGAGATGCAACTGCAGCATGCGGCGCATCGTATCGTAGATGCTCTGGTCGTACACCGCCGCCCTCACGATCGAGACTTTCGAAGGCTCGAAGCGGCGCTGCTCCACCCCGCAGCCGGCCAGCACGACGCCGCCCGCGACCGCCAATACCTCACGCCTTGTCAGTTGAGTCGCCATCCATCAGCCCCAAAACAACTCGCGGGCGCCGCGTGTTTCGGCCACCAGCATATTCAAAGACGTTTCGATCAAGGTTCGGCACGTCACGTTGGCCGGCACACTGTAGTTGGCGGGCAGATGATCGTGCGCGAGCAGGCCCAGCCGCAGCCAGTTCAACGCGTCCGCCGAGCGCGATTCAACGAGAAATTCTTGCGCCACCGCAATTGCCTTTTCGGTCTGCGTCGAGCGCACTCCGCGCAGCGCGGCCAGCGCGATTCCCGTCGTCTCCGGATAGGGCAGCCCGTCCTTTCCGTAGACCCGCACCGACCCGTGATTCCAGCCGCCGCCAGGGCAGCCGCGCTCCATCAGGAAGCGCCGCCCCTCCGCGATCCGGCGCGCGATCGCCGGACTCCGCCGGGTCGCATTTTCTTTGTCCAGAGCGATTACCGAGATCGAGGTCGGTCCCACCCATGACGCCGTACCCGGCACCCAGGGCCATGCCACGGGTTCAGACCGCGCGGGCGAGTAGCCGAGCAGCCATTGGCGTAATCGGAATGTGTGAGTGGATTCCTCTCCGCAGGTTTTCATGACCCATTCAATCGCCCGTCCGTGGGACTGAGTTCCGAGATGTTCGCGAGGGACCAGGGCGGCCACCGCGGTAACCCAGGTGCTTTCATCGAAGCCGGTCTGCGGAGGCCATCCCCCGTCGGGCAGCTGTTGTGCGCGCAGCCACGTCAGGCCCCTGCGCACCGCTTCGGTTTCGCCGGCGGCCAAGAGAGCCAGGACGGCGTACACGGTCGGCTCCGTCCACGATGCTCCGCGCACGTAGGCCCACCCGCCATCTCGATTCTGTCTGGACACCAGGGATTCGATCGACATGATTTCCTGGCTGGCGAAGCTTCCCGCCGGAAGCGGTGGGACCCTGCGCCAGCCACTACTCCAACGACATCAACGGACTACCCGGCGGCGGCGGCGCCGTGAAAGCAGCACTACCAGTGAGACGCCCGCGCCTAGCCAGATTGCCCCTTGAATTGCCATCTCCATTCTGGTCTCCTTTCCTGATTTCAGTCCGGATTCCCAGGGTTAGCGAGTGGTCTTGCGAGACCGCCGCCTTTTGAGGAAGATCATCATGATGCCCCCCGCTGCAATCCAAATCCCCGCTTGCATGATTGTTTCGTTCATCGTTTTTGCGCTCCTTGTTCTCTCATCCTATGGTCTTCATCATCGGGAACAGATATTTGAAGATCTGTAGAATGCCCGGTCCTGCCGCCACCACCAGCATGGACGGCAAAATAAAAAAGAAAATCGGAAAGACCAGCTTGACGCCGACTTTGCCGGCGCGCTCTTCGGCTTCCTGCCGGCGGCGCGTGCGCAGAAAGTCGGAGTGCGTACGCAGGCTTTCGCCCATGCTGGTGCCGAAACGGTCGTTCTGAATCAGAATCGCGACCAGCTTACGGAACTCGGCCTCGCCGGTCCGTTCCGCAAAATTCCTCAGCGCCTCGCTGCGCCGTTTACCGGCGCGCATTTCGAGCGTCACCAACTGCATTTCATCGCTCAATTGCGGATGGCTCCCATAGAGCTCGCGCGCCACGTGTTGGATCGCCTGGTCGAGGCCGAGGCCGGCTTCGATCGATACCACCAGCAAATCCAGGGCGTCCGGCAGCGACAGACGCAGCGTCTCTTTCCGCTTGGAGACTTTCTTTTCCAGGAAGAATCGCGGCAGAATCCAGCCCGCGCCGACGCCCGAAGCCATCAGGCCCAGTTTCATCACCGGGTTCGGCGGCATCCGGGCTTCCATCATCACGCAAAGCAGCAGCATTCCGAGCGTGGTCAGGATGCGCACTCCGTAAAACACGGCAAGTGCGTTCTCCCCACGGTATCCGGCGCGGATCAGGTCGCCCTTCAAGTTGGCGACTTCGGTGGCCGACGACGGAACGCGCGAGCCGATCTGGTGCAGCACCGTTACCAGCGCGCTCGCCTCGGGCTCTCCGCCCTCGTCGATAATGCGCTGCTTGGAGTCGTTGGTGATGACCGGGTTGCCTAGCTGACGCAAAAACTTGCCGGGCTTGTAGATGAGACGGTACCCGACCCAGCTCAGGATCACCATCAGCATCAGGAACGCGCAAATCGAAAAGAGTATCGGATGATGCATATTTAATTCCTAACGATGCTCAGACCTTAATGTTGATGATCTTCTTGATGAAAAAATTTCCCAGGATCTGGGCCACAATCGCGCCGCCGATCAGAAATTTCCCGTCGGGGTCCTCAGCCATCCCTTGCAGGTAGCCCGGGGCCACCACCAGCAGCGCGAGCATAGTGCCCACCGGAAGGAGCGTCAAAATCGTTGCCGTCAGCCGTCCGTGTGCGGAGGCCGCTTTGACCTGGCCCTTCAAACGGAAGCGCTCGCGAATCACGTAGGCCAGGCGGGCCAGGATTTCGCTGAGATTGCCGCCGGTCTGCTTCTGCAGCAGCACCGACGAAGTGAAAAACCGGACGTCGAGCAGCGGAACGCGCGTCGTGAAGTTGTGTAGCGCGGTATCCAGCGGCGCGCCCAGGTTCTGCTCATTGAACAGCGCGCGGAACTCCTGCCCCAGCGGATCCGCCATTTCCTCGCCCAGCATTTCCAGGCTGATCGAAAAGGCGTGCCCGGCGCGCATCGATCTCGCCAGGAAATCGAGCGACTCGGGGAACTGCTCTTCGAGTGTATTCAGGCGCTTGCTGCGCTTCTGCCGCACCACTACATACGGCAGCGAGCCGAAGATCAGCGCGAGCACCACCGCGGTCGTGGCCGCGTTGAACAGAAACGGCACCATCAACCCGAGCCCGAATCCCGGAATCATCATCAACGCCATCGCCAGCATCAGGCGTTGGGCGGACCAGTTCAGTCCCGCCTGCTGAATCTGCTCCGCGGCGTGCCGCGAAAACTCCAGCGAGGAAAGCAGCCGCTTGAGGCCGGTCGGCTTGTCGCCTTCGATTTCCTTCAGCAGGTTGCTGACGCTGACCACCGGTTCCCCGGAGGCCGTGTGCAGCATGTCCACCACTTGTTTCTTCCGGCGCGCGTCGAAATATTTCAGTCCGAGGCTCACCGCCATCAGCATGAGCGCGAACACCACGACGAAAGAAACAATTAGTGTCAAGGGCATCAGTTAATCTCCACGACCGTTTGGAACATCTGCGTGGGCAGAACGATGCCGCTCTGTTTCAGGCGGTCATAGAACTTGGGACGGATACCGGTGGCGCGGAAACGGCCGACGACTTTGCCGCTCTCCGTGATGCCGGTCTTTTCGAACAGGAAGATATCCTGCAGAGTGATGATGTCCTGCTCCATGCCGACCACTTCCGTGATGTGCGTGATGCGGCGGACGCCATCGCTGAAACGCGAAGTCTGCACGAAGAGATTAACCGCGCTCGAAATCTGCGCGCGCACCGAACGGATTCCCATGTTCGCGTTCGCCATGCCGACCATCACTTCCAAGCGGCCCAGTCCATCGCGCGGCGTATTCGCGTGGATCGTGGTGAGCGATCCGTCGTGACCCGTGTTCATCGCCTGCAACATGTCCAGCGCTTCTTCCGATCGGACTTCGCCAACGATGATGCGGTCGGGACGCATACGGAGGGCATTGATTACCAGCTGCCGGATGTGAATGGCGCCCGTACCTTCCACGTTCGCCGGCCGGGTTTCCATGCGGGCCACGTGGGTCTGCTGCAGCCGAAGTTCGGCCGCGTCTTCAATCGTCACGATGCGTTCGTCTTCCGGAATATAAGAGGAGAGCGCATTCAGCAGCGTCGTCTTACCGGAACCGGTACCGCCGCAGATCAGAATGTTGAGCCGCGCCTTCACGCAGCCTTTCAACAGTTCCAGCATGCCGTCCGTCATCGCCAGTTTTGCGACCAGATCCTCACCCTTGAGCGCGTGCCGTCCGAAACGGCGGATTGAGAGCAGCGGGCCATCCACCGCGACCGGCGGAATCGCCACGTTGACGCGCGAGCCATCGGGCAGGCGCGCATCCACCAGCGGCGACGATTCGTCGACGCGGCGTCCGACGCGCGACACGATCTTTTCGATGATCCGCAACAGGTGCGCGTCGTCCTTGAATTCGACCGGCGTACGATAAAGTTTGCCCGCCTTTTCCACGTAGACCAGATGCGGCGTGGTGACCAGAATGTCGCTCACCGTGGGATCTTGAAGCAGCGGCTCCAGCGGACCAAGGCCAAAGACCTCATCGAGAATTTCTTCGATGACGCGGTCTTTCTCTACCAGGCTGAGGGGAGTCTTCTCTTCCTCGACAAGCTTGGCGACGGCAGCGCGGATTTCGGCGCGCACCCGTTCCCCGGCCATCGACGAGAGCGCCTCCAGGTTGATCCGGTCCAGCAGCTTGCGGTGCAGCGTGAACTTCAGCTCCTGGTACTCGGGAGTGGAGCCCTCACGGGTGAACAGGCGGTTTACCCAGCCGGTCTCCCGCGAGTCGGTTCGTTGTACGGAATCTAATACTGGCGCCATCGTGGTTTAACCCCTTATCCGAAAAGTGCGAAGCGTTTCTTGCCGTTCACGGCTTTTTCTTCTTCAAGATTCGCCAACTTCACGGCGAGCTTGGCAATCTGCTTTCCCAGTTCCGAGGTGCGGTTCAACATGCGGCCTTCCGCGTATGTTTCGTACAACTCGGGATAATCGTTGGGCACCATCGCGAAGATGGCCGTGCCGAGCATCTTTTCGAGTTCGCCGGGCGTAATGTCGAGCCGTTTGGGCGCGCGGTTGAGAATCAGCTTGATGCGATGCTTGCCGTAACCGCTATCGATGAGGGTCTGAATGATCTGCTTGGACTGGTGGAGCGCCGGCACTTCCAGCGTCGTCACCAGGCAGGCTTCGTCGATTTCTTCGAGCGCCGCCATGCCCAGGCGGCTGAGGCTCCGGCCGAGATCGACCAGCGTCCAGTCGTAGTGCGGCCGCGCGAATGAAATCACCTGCCGTATCTGGTCGTCCTTAGGTTGTTGCTTGGTGGCGAGGGCGACCGGCGAAGAGACGATCTCCACTCCCGGAATGCCGTTCGACACCAGCGCGCGCCAGTAGTGAATGTCGAGGCGGTGCAGGTTGTTGACCGCGTCCAGAATCGAGTAGACGGACTTCGTCTTCGTGATGAACGCGACCATGCCTGCGTCGAGATCGAGATCCGCCAGCAGCACCCGCTGATTCAAACGGCCGAGTTCGGCGGCGACATGGCAGACCAGGGTCGTGGAACCGCAGCCGCCTTTCGCCGAGAGAAACCCGAGCGACTTGCCGTTTCCCTTAGCGCCTTCGCGCCGCCGGCTTCGTTCCAGACTGCGCCGTTCCAGCGAACGCCGCAGCGAATCCTGCAACGGAGGATAAAGGTATTCGTTGATTCCGGCGCGCAGCGAGGACAAGATCGCGTCCGCATCCGCCGTCGTATTGAGCGCGATGATCATCGGGTCGCCGGCAGCGGCCTTGATCGACGCCACCAGTCCCTCGAGCGGCTCTCTCCAGTTGCTGATGTCGACCAGAACGACGTCCGGTCGCATCCTCTCCAGCCGGTCCAGGAAGTTGCTGACGTCGCCGATATCCTGGTGCTCCACAATAATGCGGAAGGGAAGTTCGCCAAGCGTCGCCTGCGCCTGATCCCAAAGCTCCCGGTTTTCGATCGCCAGCCCAATGGTCAACGGATACATGAGGGGGTCTCCAGGCTATTTGCCTGTTCCTCCGGTGTTTCCCGGCGTAAGTCCGGGATTCAACGAAGGGGGCGGCGGCTGCGTCGGCGCCACCAATTGCAGAGTCTGAATCGGAAGCGGCGCGGCCTGGCCTTCCTTGCGCTGCTGCTGCAGCAGTTCCACCGGCATCGTTTCCTGCGTGGGCTTCACCGGCACGGGCCCGGTCTTGTCGATTCCGGGTGTGCGGAATTCGGTTTCGGTGTTCTTGGTCATGAACGGCACCGGCATATTCAAGCTCGGGATCGGCTGTCCGGCGGGGATCGGGCGCACGATTTCCGGCGTCACGATCACCATCAGCTCCGAATTGTTCTTCGAGATTGCGCGGCTCTGAAACAGTTTGCCCAACAGCGGAATGTTTGCGAGGCCTGGGATCTTGTTCAGCGTCTCCGTCGTCCGGTTGTCGAGCAATCCGGCGATCACGAAGCTCTGTCCGGATTCCAGTTCCACTTCGGTCTGGATGCGCCGGGTCGACAGCGCCGGGATCGTGTAGCCCTGGAAGGTGACCGCATTGGAGTAGTCGAGCGAGCTGACTTCCGGCGCCACCTGGAGCTGAATCGTTCCCCGCGGCGTGACCTTCGGGAGGAAGTTGATCCGGATACCGAATTCGCGGAACGAGATGCTGACCGCGCCTACCGCACCGCCGCCCTGAACCATCGGCACCGGGAATTCGCCGCCCGCGATGAAGCTGGCCGGCTTTCCATTGATCGCCATCACGTTCGGTTCGGCCAGAGTCTCCAGCATGCGCTTGCTTTCCAGCGCCTTGATGGTTACGCCCAGGTTGATGTCCTTGCGGAACAGCAGGATGTTGAGCGCGTCCGAGAGAGTCACAGTCCCACCGGTCGAAACCGCGGGCGGAGAGAACTGCCCGGTGCTGATCGACGTGGACTGGTTGAACGCTCCCGTGGCGAGCCCCAGGCCGAGATCCTGGCTGACGCCGCGATCGACATTCGCGAACCGCACGCGCAGCAGAATCTGCGTTTCTACCGGCGGAACATCCACGCGCAGTAGGTTGATCACCTTGCCGAGGCTGCTCGCGATCGACATAACGCGATCGCTCGCGTTGAGATCTTTCACACGGCCGCGCACGAACGCCATTTCGTTGTCGTACGTGACGTTGATTTCGTCGTCCGGAAAGTCACGGGCGAGCTGCTGCCGCACGATGTCGAGACGCGCGGGGCTGACCCGTACCGTCAGATCGTACAGAATGCGGTTGCCACCCTGCTGCCACACGATGAGGGACGTTTCACCGGGAGCTTTTCCGTTGATCAGGACTTCCTTTGGATTGATCGCGACCGCTTCGACCAGGTCGCCGTTGGCGACCGAGATCCGCTGAATGTTCATCGGACTGTCGATGATCAGGCTCTTACCGACCGTTACGGTAAGTTTGCCGGCGCCGGGCGCCGCATCCTGCGGAGCGCTCGCGGCCGCCGGGTCTGATTCGGTGCGCACGGCGGCGGGTGCCGGATCCTGTGGGGGCGCTGCCGTCTGCTCGCCGACGGAACGGGCCGGAATCCACAGCAAAAGAGCTGCGGCGGGTATGGCTGCTAGGCGAAGCCGGTACACTTACTTGCCCTCCTTAGAGCCGTTGAATTTCTTCTCGCTCTTGTTGTTTCCGGAGATAATCTCCATGGTGAAAGGCACTTCCTTAGGCGGAGGCGGCGGCGCCACCACGACTTCGCGAACCGGAACCGGCCGCTGCACGGGGCGCGGACGCGGGGTTTCGGACGAAGACGCACGATCGGTGAGTTGAGGCCGGCCGCCGGTAAACAGATTGCGCAGCGCCGTACCCGTGGTCTTGGATATTTCGTGATCGAGGGGATTGCGAAGAATCAACTGAATCGTCGTCTGGTTCGACGCCAGGCTGAGTTGCTCTGCCTGTTCGGGCGTGACCAGCAGGTTGACCACCTGCACCGTGATCGGCTTGCCCTCGTTGTCCTTCTTGAAATCTTGTCCGGCCGAAAGCACTTCGATGTTCTGCAACAGTGTCTTAGTCAGCGTGCCGAGGTTGCCATCGCCTCCGGGAGTGTTGCCGGAAATCAGAATGTCCACGTGCATGCCCGGTACGACGAAGCCGGCGACGCCGACTACCTCGTTGACTCGGACCGCGACGGCGCGCATTCCGGATGGGATCATCGCAGCCAGTCCGCCGCCGGCGCCCTTGGGCGCGAGGCGCGATTCGATGATCGGCTCCTTCGCGTAGATCGCGGTGGTGACACCGCGGCCCAGAACGTCCTTCACCTCGACAGTTGCGCCGATGGGTACTGCGCCCGGCCATTCCGACAACGCTACGTCGTCCGCCTTGAGCACGCTGCCGACCTCGAGGTTACGCGTCGCCAGCGCGACCTGAACCATCTTGGTCTGCGCCTTTGTGTCGGGTCCCCGATTGATCAGGACGCGATACAGCACCAGGCTGGCGCCTGCCGCGACGAGAAATGCGAATGTTAAAACCCCAACAAATCTTTTATTCATCTGGTGCCCCGTTCCGTCCGACTTACACCACCGGCGCCGGTTGCCGGGAACGATCTACCGCGGCCGTTTCTAAATCGCGACTTTGCCGCAACGCGTCCTCCGACTCTATCGGCCTTGCTTCACGCGCTGCGGTTTGGGCCGCTTACAACAAATGGCCCTTGGGAGGGCATGCCGGTAACGACCGCGAAGAAGTTCGGCATGCCCTCGTAGGGTTCACTAGCTCGCGGAATTCGCTGCAGCGAGCTGGGAGTTGGTGGTCGACCAGATGCCCTTGATGCTGCCGCCGGCGCCCAAGAAAAGGGCCGCCGAAGCCAACGCCACGAACGCCATCAGCAGGGTGTACTCGATAAGATCCTGGCCCTGTTCTTCATTCCAGAGATTGCGCAAAAACGTCATTGTGTCGCTCCTAAGTTTTGGGTTTGGTTTCTGTGATCGCGTGATCACTTGCCTCAGTTTTCGTGACCTTGCGATCACGGCCTTCTCCGCCACCAGTGGCAACGGAAACCTGTGTGCCCACGGTCTTAGACTGCGACCGGAATACCAGCGAGACGCCGTCGTCGTAAACCACGCGCCAGTTGCTGGACTCTTTGAGCGCGCCGGTTAGCGGCGCGCTCGGGGGCATAAGAATGGTGTCGACTCCGAACTTGGCCAGCGTCTTCTGCCAGCCGTACTTCACGTTCAGGACGTCCACGTATTTTTCCTCGAAGTCGTCGCCGTAGAAATCGCTACGGCCATCGACGAAAACCTTGTGAGTCTTCGAGAGGCTGTAAATCAGATAGTCGCCCCACTCATCGTGAGTGAAGACGCGCGCCGAAGGGTCGCTGCGCAGCGTAGCGAGCGCGGCGGCGGGATAGCTCTTCGGGTCGAACTCCGCGCGGAATTTCTTTGGCGGATGCGGCGCGAAAATCACCGCGGCCACCAGCGCCAGGCCGAGCGCGCTCACCAGGTGTAGTCGTGCCAGGGAATCGGTTTGTCCGGTCTCTTCCGCCACACGGTTGAAGCGGTCGGCGGACGAACGCAGCCAGCTGGCGACGCTCGACTCGGGCAGGCGGAGCAGCCATTGCTGGATACAGGCAGCCACGGGAGGAGCAGCGGCGATCATGAAGATGGGAATATTACGCGCCGCCAGCAGGCCGCCATGCGCCCACACCAGCATCAGCAGGGACTCGGTGAAGTTGCCGCGGCTCACGTTCCACACGGAGGCGACAACGGCCATGACCAGCATGACCTCGAAGAAGATGGCGGTGGGGTGATGAAAACTGGGCGATAGGAATTCCATGATGTGCTGCGAATTCCAGGGATCGCGGAGATACTGTGCCATGTGTACGTGCAGGTGGTACGTGTACGGGTTGATCAGGCTCGCGGCCACGCAGGCCAGGGCGCTCAGGAAATATGGACGCGCCCGCAGCAGGGCCGGCCGGGGACCTTCGGACGATGCGGAGAAGAGCCCCGCCAGAAGTTCACCGCCGCCGTACGCCATGATCATCAGCGCGCCGACGAAGAAACCGCCGTGGAGGTTCGTCCACAGAACCGTGATCGCGGGAAGCGCGGCCAGCACCGGCACGCCCCAAACTCGCGAGCGCCCTTCGCGAACCTGCTCGAGCGCGGCATAAAAGAGGACCAGAAAGAACAGCGTGAACAGATGCGGGCGCGCCAGCCAGTGAATCGAGGACGCCGCTGCCGCCAGCATCGTCACCGCGATCGCGACGATCGGGTTGGACTTGCGGCGAACCAGCAGGAAGAGTCCGGCAAAAGTGATCGAGAGCAGCAGGATGGTAAACATCACCACGGCCTGCAGGCCGGCAAGCGCGTTGAGCTTCGCGAAGAGAACGTCGCTCAGCCATTCCCACGCGTACCAGGGAGCGCCGGGCTTGGAAAATGAGAACATGTCGCGCGTCGGAACCCAGCCGTTAGCGATGATCCACTCGCCGGTGCGAATGTGCCAGCCGGTATCGCAGTCGCTGAGCAGCGTCTTCACTCCATCCATGCGTCCGAATAGAAAGACGATGGGCATGAGGAAGGCGAAGTCGGCCAACGACGGTAACAGCTTGACCGCGAAATGGGGACGCGCTTCCATGTTTTTATTACTTATGCCATCCAGGAACTGGCGACCGGTTGCATCGCTTCAAATGCGCGAATCCGGTCATGAAACGACCGGAAATCCATATAATTCACGCGCAGCGCGATCAATGGAAAACCCTGCTCGGAATTGGTCATTCGCATCACCGTTCCCTGGCAGTGAATACATTTCTGACCGAAGCCGTGATGCGCGGGTAATTCTATCTCTACCGTAATGATTTGGCCCATTGCCGGTATTGGCAGGGTAGCTTCCGCGCCCTTCCACGCCACGAGAATTCCGCTACGGCTTATATTTTCCGTATACATAGCGCTTTTCATCCAGAGCGCAGGTGAGGTGACGTGGCACCGAAGCTTGATTTCAATTCGCGGACTCTCGCGCCGATTAATGTTTCTCATTTCCGTGGCTTCGACACTGCCGAATTTAGCTCTCTATACGCACCTGCATCAATATCGTAAATAGGTCATATCCTTATACTTCCCAAGGTTAGCAAGCGACCATACCCCGCCCGTACGGTCCTGGTTTGCGCGTTACAAACCAACCCCAGGCTTATCCCCTAGCAGGGTACCAGGGCTAATTCAGGGATACACCAGGAAGGTTAATAGCCGTATATTATCGTGTATTTTTCGGTGTATTTCGCGGCATCCTGCCCCACCAACCGGGCAAAGATGTAAAGCCTTTGTAAACATTAACTTAGTAAACATTAGCAATAGGATAAAATCTGCAACACCACCCAACAGTGATACGGAATATCAATGATAATTTTAGGTATTTTATGCCAAAATGTTATTGACATCCGAAGTAAATAGGAGCACAATCTTCAAAGAAAAGCCTGATCCGAATAAGCGCCGATTACCCCAATATAGAGGGAGGCCTAGCCGTTAAACCAGATCTGCTTTTGGAAGGTGGAGAACATGACGCGAATTCTTCTATATAGTGATGAACCCATTCTGGCCAAGGGTCTGGAATCCGTACTCCGCCAGGTGGAAGGCTTCGACCTGTTGCCCACGTGCAACACCCTCGCCGCTCTCATGGAGCAGATCACGCTAGGGACGCCGGATTTGGTCCTTATGGATCTCACGCCGGAAGTCACCTTCGCCGTGCTCAGCGAAATGAAGCACGCGATGAACAACTCCCGAATCGTCCTTTGGGTGAACTCAATCTCGACCGAACTGGCCTTCCAGGCGATGGGCCTGGGCGTCCGCGGCATTCTCCGCAAGACGCTGCCCACCGAACTCCAGGTGAAGTGCCTCCAAAAAGTGCAGGCCGGCGAACTCTGGTTCGAAAAAGCCTTGACCGACAGCTTCCTCTGCGCCCGCCGCGTGGCCCTCACCCAGCGCGAAGGCCAGCTCGTCAGCCTCCTCTCGCAGGGACTGAAGAATAAGGAAATCGCGACCACCCTGATGATTTCCGAAGGTACGGTTAAGGTTTACCTTTCCCGTCTATTCCAGAAGGTGGGCGTGAAAGACCGCTTCGAACTGGCCCTTTTCGGCCTCAAGAATCTGACCACCGGCCAACTCCCCGTCGGCGAAAAGGGACAGCGGACGGGTGCCAGCGCCATGCCCGGACTGCGCTCCCTCGTGTTGGAACGGCCCTCGGAACAGCGCGTTCAGCAGGAACCCACCAGGTTCGGCGGCGGACTGCGTCCGGTCGTGAGCCGCTACTAGAATTCACTCCCTGGCGATCCGGGCCCTGTCGCAGCCGCGCGCGTGAGCAACCGGCTTTCCGATGCACCGGGAACTTGCTTTTGGGAGACATAATCGGAGGTACAGAAGGGGCGCCCCACCGGGTCGCCCCTTTTTTATTCCGTCAACGACAGTTCAAGTCTTGCAGGCTCAGCTTTTATCGACGCTAAAACTTTTGAGTTCTTTCACGGCGATCCGCCCCCCGTTATTCCGCTTTTCATTCACGCGATAATAAAAGCGTGGCCCTGACATTCGACGAAGCCCGCGAAACAGTTCTCCGCCAGGTGCGCGCCCTCCGCGGAACACCGCCGACCGAAACCCTGCCCCTCACCGATGCCGCCGGCCGGGTACTCGCCGAGGAAATAACCGCCGATCGCGACTCCCCTGCCCTCGCGCGCTCAGTGCGCGACGGCTTCGCCGTCCGCTCGATCGACCTTCCGGGCACCCTCGAAGTCACCGGCGAAGTCCGCGCCGGCGAGCGTTTCCACGGCACCGTCGAACCGGGCGAGGCGATCGAGATCATGACCGGAGCCCCCATCCCGGCCGGAGCCGACGCCGTCGTCATGGTCGAACACACCCAGCGCGAAGGAAGCCGCGTGATCATCGGCCGTGCCGCTGAACCCGCGCAGTTCATCAATCCCCAAGGCTGCGAGGCCGCCGCCGGCGAAACCGTCCTCCGCCCCGGAAAGCGCCTCGACTACACCGATATCGCTATCCTCGCCGCTTTCGGCCGCCCCCAAGTGCAGGTATTTCGCCGCCCGACAGTCGCCATCATCGCCACTGGTGACGAAATCGTCGAAATCGCCGACTCCCCCGCGGAATTCCAGATACGCAATTCGAACGCCTACTCTCTCGCCGCGCAAGTGACGCGTGCGGGGGGAGTGCCTGATATCCTCCCCGTCGCTCGCGACACCGCCGCGCACACCCGCCAGATGGTCCGACGGGGCCTCGAGGCAGATCTTTTGCTGCTTTCCGGCGGAGTTTCCGCCGGGAAATACGATGTCGTCGAAGAAGTCCTCGCGGAATTCGGCGCCGAATTCTATTTCGACCGCGTCCTGATCCAGCCCGGTCAGCCCCTCGTTTTCGGCCGCGCGCGCGACAAATTCTTCTTCGGCCTGCCCGGAAACCCCTCGTCGACCATGGTGACCTTCGAAATCTTCGCGCGCGCCGCCCTCGAACTCCTCGCCGGACAGGACGAAACGCCGCTATTCCTCCCCCTGGCCCGCCTGACCCGCAACTTCCGCCATCGCGCCGGACTGACCCGCTTCCTCCCCGCCCGCCTCAGCGCCGATGCCGCCGAAGTGACGCCCGTCGAATGGCACGGGTCGGGCGACATTCCGGCATTGACCCGCGCCAACGCGTATCTGGTGGCCGATCCCAACCGCCCCGAATACGCCGAGGGCGATCTCATCCGGATACTCTGCAAATGAAAAAACTCTCGCACTTCGATTCCACCGGCACGCCGCGCATGGTCGACGTTTCCGCCAAGCAGGAGACGCGCCGCACAGCGCGCGCGCACGCCTTCGTACGCCTTTCGCCCGCCGTCCTGCGCAAGCTTCCCGACAACCCGAAGGGCAATCCGCTCGACATCGCCCGCATTGCCGGGATCTCGGCGGCGAAGCGCACCAGCGACCTGATCCCCCTCTGTCATCCTCTGATGCTCACGCACGCCGATGTCGAAGTGACGATCGAAAAAAAGGGCGTTCGCATCATTGCCACCGCCGCCACCACCGGACCGACGGGCGTGGAAATGGAGGCGCTGACCGCCGCCGGCGTCGCCGCGCTCACCGTCTACGACATGACAAAAGCGCTCGATAAGGCGATCGAAATTCAGGATCTGTATCTGCTGGAGAAGACCGGCGGCAAAAGCGGTGATTTCAAGAAAGGGGCCAAATGACGAACGCGGCCGTATTGACGATCAGCGACTCGGTAAGCGCCGGTACGCGCGTGGACCGCTCCGGTCCCGCCGTGCGTGAACGCCTGGAACGACTGGGCTGGAGCGTGGCAGTGATGGAAGTGATTCCCGACGTGATCTCGGAAATCGGTGACCGCCTGTCGACACTTGCCGATGGCGGTCAGGTCTCGGCGATCTTTACCACGGGCGGAACCGGCGTCGCTCCACGCGATGTGACGCCGGAAGCGACGCGTGCGATTTTGGACCGCGAAATCCCCGGATTTGGCGAATTAATGCGCCTCAAAGGCTGCGAAGCCACACCGCTCTCCGTACTTTCCCGCTCGCTCGCGGGCACCCGCGGTAAGGTGCTGATCGTCAATTTGCCCGGCTCTCCCAAGGGGGCGGTCGAATCCCTCGATGCTATCGTGGAATTGGTACCACACGTGCTTGAATTGCTCAGAGGGCGTACTGAGCACGTATAGGAGATCTATGTCCCGACTGTTTTTAGTGATTTTTCTCTGCGCAGCGATGACCGCGCAGCAGCAGCAACCGCCTTCGCAAACTCCGCCTTCCACGCAGGAGCAGTCGATGATGCCCACGATCTTCCGTGGCGGCGTCGAAGTGGTGCAGGCGCCCGTGCTGGTCTTCGATCGCGACAGCAACTACGTCAACGGCCTGCAACCGGCCCAATTCCACCTCTACGACAATGACAAAGAACAGAACATCAACGTCGACGTGGCCTACCAGCCGATCTCGATGGTCATCTGCATTCAGGCGAACGCGCAGGTCGAAGGCATTCTGCCGCAGGTGAAGAAAATTGGCGGCCTTGTGGCGCCGCTGCTGATCGGCGAGCAGGGCGAAGCTGCCGTGCTGGCCTTCGATTCGCGCATCCGCAAGCTTCAGGATTTCACCTCCGACCCCGACAAGATCACCAAGGCCGTCAAGGATCTCTACGCGGGTAGCAGCTCGAGCCGCATGATCGACGCCGTGTCCGAAGCGACCGCGATGCTCAGGAAACGTCCGAGCAACCGGCGCCGCGTCATCCTGTATATCGGTGAGACGCGCGATATCGCGAGCGAAACCCGCCTCCGCGAAGCGCTGATGGACCTCCAATACGCCAACGTCCTGTTCTACCCCGTCGACATGTCGCGGCTGTTCTCCACCCTGACCGCAAAGCCCGATCCCGGCCGTCAGAACACGCTGCCCCCGGCCATGCATCCGCTGCCCGCGGGCGTGCCATCGACGCCGAACACCGTTCAGCAGGTATACGGGATCAGCGGCGGCAATCGCGCCGAGTTCATTCCGCTGATGGTGGAGTTATTCAAAGACGTCAAGGCAATCTTCAAGGACAATCCGGTCGAGGCGTTCACCAAGGGCACCGGCGGCACCGAGTACTCCTTCTACAAACAACGCGGACTCGAGGACGCGATCCAGAAAATCGGCGCGGAACTGCACTCGCAATACTTTGTGGCTTACACGCCGAATAACAAAGACGAGGGCGGATTCCACACGATCACGGTAACTGTCGGCGGTTATAAGACACAGACTCGCCCCGGTTACTGGTTAGGGACGAAACAGTAAGCTATAAGACGTGTCGGCGGCATCGGTCATGATATACTCCAGCGATCCGAATGCTATCCAGGATTGCCGACGATCGCCTAACTCAAACTTATCGTTACCCGCGAGCGGCTTCGATACTGCTCTACTCGGTCGTCGCACTCGGTGTGTTTTGGCTCCCCTACCATGTGCGGGTATCGTCCGCTGATCGTTCGGATTCGGCACAGGTAGGCTTCAACAATCGCGTCGCACTGGCCGTGGTATTCGCAGGCATCGGCGCCGCGACCATCCTCTCACTCCTAGCGCCCCGCCCGGCCCGCCAGGATCCCGCCCCAGAAGATCGCGCGCAACTCGGTGTGCGTCCCCTTGCCGTGGCCTGCGCACTGCAGACTGTCGCGATTGGAGTGATGCATTGGATCATGTACGGCAGTCCGCCCTCGGGCGAAAGTGCGTACTTCCTGCCGAGACTGTACTTCCTGGGCCGCGGCCTCACGCCCTACCGGCAGTTCGAATTTGCGTACGGTCCCGCGATGATCTACCCGCCCAACTGGCTCGCGCGTGCATTCGGCCTATCGATCGAATCGGGCTACGCATGCTGGTTTTGGGTATTCTGCGTCGCGGGCACCGTGCTCTTGTGGATCTTGATTCGAGAGGCGCGGGCCGCACGCACTGCAAAGCTCGCAGCGTTTGTGATTCTCACGTCCTGGCTCCCCATCGGCATGGCGCTGCAGTATCTGCCGATGCGCTTTGTTGCCGGCTTCGGCGCGCTCGTCCTCGCCGCCGCAGTCACCCGCGCTCTCCGGCGCCGGTGGTACCTGCTCCCCCCGGTCTATCTTTGCCTGACCCTGCTCGTGTTATCGATTTCACCGGAGATCGGCTGCGCGTTCATCCCGGCACTCCTGACCTACCTCATCTTAGATCTCGAAATTCGCCGCGAGTCATTGCTGACAATCGGCGTCTATGCAGCGCTCATGATCTGCACTCTAGGACTTCTGCCCGGCGAGTTGTTCCTGGTCCTTCGAAGCTTCGCTGCCGGTGGAAATGCCTTTCCGATTCTACCCTCCGCATATGTGTTGCTTTACCTGGGATCCCTGCTGACGATCGTCCCCCGATTACTCGCCGACGGATTTCGTTGCGTCCGCGGCGGACAGGCCTTTGCGAATTGGCCATTCGGAGCAGCCTTGACCATCGCCATGGCCGTCCACACGATCTGCATGGTTCCCGGTGCGCTGGCCCGGGCCGACGTGGGGCACGTTTACTTCTATGGCGTGGGAGCGTTTCTGCTGGCTACCCTCAGCACCTGGCCGTCAGGTAAATGGCGTAACGCCTATTCGCTCGCCCTGATCGCCCAATTCCAGGTGCTCGGCCTGGTCGTTACATTCCACTTTCTCTTTCCCGCTTACCGGTCGGATGCCGGCCAGGCATTCCTGCACTGGGTCGATCAGCACGGAAGTTCCAGACTAATCGGTAGCGGACAATCGGTCATGGGAGAGCGTCGGTGGAACGAATTGCTGACTCGTCTTCGCCGTGTTCAACAATCCAGATTGGACAGCAGCGCCGATCGATTGGCTGGCGTCGGATCCATTTGCCTCCCGTTTGGAGGCAATGAGGCCTATATGACCCTTGCCCAGCGCGGCCTGCTTCAGCCCGAATACTATTACTTGTTCAGCAACGTGTTCACCCCGGAACACGTGCAACGCAAGCTTGCGGATCTTCGCACCTGCACTTATGTTTTGCTCGGCGTCGAGACGGAGGATGGTAACTCCGCCGAGAGTAACTCCGCTGAGAGTAACTCTGATAGGACTAAGCCCGCCGCGCTCGACTCCATCGCAAAACCGCCGGATTCGCACCAGGTTCGCGACGAATCTTCCGCCAGTTCGCTGAAATGGGTTCTCCAGTTCCCATGGCTTCCGCCTCTCCGCGATCCCCCGCTTCCGAACCCCTACCTCCCAATAGGCGCCACGATCGACGCGGAGTATTCAGCCGCCCGACGGGTCAATTCACGTTGGATCTTATGGAAGAAAAGATACGACGGGCGACCCGGCGTGAGCCTGAGTCGCCCGTGATGGACTACTTGCCTTCGACGTGGAGGTTGTTCGTAACGGAGAAAACTCCGTTGACGCCGTTGGCATACAGTCCGGCCTGATTCTTATCCGCTTCGGTCGCGACCACGCCTTCCAGCGTGACCTTGCCGTTATCCACGATGATATGGATCGGAGGAACGGCCTGCATCGCGTACCGGTCGAGCCCCGGTTTGCTGAAGATCGCGCGATAAGTCGCCATCCGAATGCCATCGTCCATCGACGAGAGCGGCAGCACCTGGATCTGATTGTCGACGCGGGTCACACCTTCAATGCCCTTCACGGCATTCTCCGCATCGCTCTTCAGCGTGGGTCGCGTCACCTGCCCCATCAGTGTGACCGTGCTGCCATCGACCCGGAACAGGAGGTTATCGAAAACTCCATAGTAGGGCAGCATCACCAGCTCGTGACGGACCTCACGCACCAGCCGATTCTGCCCGGCCGTACCGCCCGAGTTGGCCATGCGATCGGCGCGGTTCTTGTCCTGGTCTTTTTGGTCTTTTTGCGCCATGCCGGGCGTCGTGGCCACGGCCAGGGCAAGCGCGAGTGTGCCCAAGTGAATTGACAAACATTTCATAGCGAATCCTCCTACTATGAAAGTCTGCAATTTCACGACCACTAACCTTCAGAGCCGCGACCGTGCGGGAGCGCGCTTTTACTCGCCTTCACACGTAAGGAGTTTCGCTACTCGATCTTCACCAGATTCTCCGCTGTGCCATTCAGCACAGCCGCCGCATCATCCGCCGTGAAGGATTCCACTTTTGCCGAGATATTCATTGAGCAAAACTTCGGCCCGCACATCGAGCAGAAGTGCGCATCCTTGAAGCCCTCCTCAGGGAGCGTCTCATCGTGCATCGAGCGCGCCGTCTCCGGATCCAGCGACAACGCGAACTGCTCGTTCCAATCGAACCGGTACCGCGCGCGCGATAACGCATCGTCGCGATCCCGCACACCCGGCCGGTGCCGCGCGATATCCGCCGCATGCGCCGCGATCTTGTACGCGATAATACCCGCCTTCACGTCCTCGCGATTCGGCAGTCCGAGATGCTCCTTCGGCGTGACGTAGCACAGCATGCTCGCCCCATACCACCCGATCATCGCCGCGCCAATCGCGCTCGTGATGTGGTCGTACCCTGGCGCGATATCCGTAACCAGCGGCCCCAGCGTATAGAACGGAGCCTCGAAGCAGAGTTCCTTTTCCTTGATGACCTGCATTTCGATCTGGTCCATCGGGATGTGCCCCGGACCCTCGATCATCGTCTGCACGTCGTACTTCCACGCGATCTGCGTCAATTCGCCGAGCGTCTTCAACTCCGCGAACTGCGCCGCGTCGCTCGCATCCGCGATGCTGCCGGGACGCAGCCCGTCGCCCAGCGAGAAGCTCACGTCGTGCTTCTGCAGAATCTTGCAGATCTCCTCGAAGCACTCGTACAGGAAATTCTGCTTGTGATTCTTCACCATCCATTCGGCAAGAATCGACCCGCCGCGGCTCACGATCCCCGTCACGCGCCGTGTGGTCAGCGGGATATGCTGCACCAGGACGCCGGCGTGGATCGTCATATAATCGACGCCCTGCTCCGCCTGCTCCTCGATGACTTCGAGCATCACCTGCTTGTTCAAATCCTCGACCCGCCGTACGCGCGAAAGCGCTTCGTAAATCGGCACCGTGCCGATCGGAATCGGCGACGCTCCGATTATCGCCTTGCGGATCGCCGGGATATCGCCCCCGGTCGAAAGATCCATCACGGTATCGGCGCCGTACTTCACGGAATATTCGAGTTTCTCCAGTTCCCCCGCGATATCGCTCACTACGGACGAGTTGCCGATGTTCGAATTGATCTTGCACTTAGAGGCAACGCCGATGCACATCGGTTCCAGGTTGGTGTGATTTACATTCGCCGGAATAATCATGCGGCCGCGCGCCACTTCGCTGCGCACCAGTTCCGCGGAAATGTTTTCGCGATTCGCGATATAGTGCATCTCCTCGGTGATGATGCCCTGGCGGGCGTAGTGCATTTGCGTGCGGATTTTGTCGTTCTTACGTTTTGCTACCCACTCTGTGCGCATGGCGTGCTCCCCTGATTCGACGTCCTGATGGCGCGGGCACGCCCGGCTCGAAGCGCAGCGCGCACCCGCGTTAATCCCTGGTCCCCGGTTACTTCTTTTTCTTGGGCTTTTTCACTTCTTTTTTCTGGTCTCTACTCTTGGCCATAGTGTGATCCTCCCTTACACATGGATTATAACCGGATAACGTCCGGACTAACGCTTCGGACGCTTCAACGGATACCTCCTCCCTCGCCACAGTATCGAGTCGCCGATTGCCGAGGAAGCCAGCGCATACAACCACACCCACGTCGCCAGCGGCACCCAGATCGCATGCACCCACGAGTGCCGCTTGAACCAGCCTTCGTATTCCGGTAGCGCCGCCTTTGCCAGTGTCGCGCGATTCAACCCCTTCAGCATCCCCGGCGAAAGCTGCGCGATCAGCGCCCACTCCGCCAGCCGGTTCCCCTGGATCGACGCGATCACGCTCGCCGCCATTCCGCCGCAATAAAACACATGCGCGATCAGCCCGGGCCACCACAGCCGCGGCGCATAAATCCGCGTGATCGCCATCTGCCGCCGGATCCAGCCAAGAAATCGCAGCCCCGAAGTGTGCTCGACATTCGGCGTGAGCGCGCCCGGAGCATACGCGATCCCGAGCCCCGCCGCATGCACCGCCTCGCTCAGCGCGTAGTCGTCGCTCAGTTCGCCGCACCAGCGATCGGCCACGCCCGCTTCGACGAAGAGCTCCTTGCGGATCGCCATTGCGCCGCCCCATGCGAACCGATTGTTACCTGCGCCGAGCGTTCCCGCCGCCACCGCATCCCACACGCCTCGCATCAGCGACCAGAAATCCGGCGGGTCGGGGATGAACCAGCGATACCCCGTCGACGCGCCCACGCCCTCCTCCGCCAGCGGCGCGACCAGCGCACGCAGCCAGCCCTTCGTCGGTCGCCCGTCGGAGTCTGCGAACGCGAGCACCTCGCTCCGCTTGCGCACCGCCCGCACCGCCGCGATCAGATTCTGAATCTTCTCCGACGCCCGCGGATCGCCCCCGTTTGCGAGCACGATTCGCGCCCGCTCCGGCAGCACGCCGCGCGGAATGTCGGACGCGCACTGCGCCGTGATGATGAGCTCGTAATCCGGATAATCCAGCGCGCCGAGCGCGGCGAGATTCTCGCGCAGCCCCTCTTCTTCGCCCTTCACCGGGACGATCACCGTCGCCGCCGGCAAGCGCTTCGCCGGGGTCGCCAGCCGCTCCGCCACGTACGCGGCGCGCTTGCGCTCGCCGCGCAGCGAGAGCAGCGCCAGCAGCAGGGATGGACCAACGAAGAACCAGTACGCGACCGCCGAAGACACGGCCATCAGCCCGGACTTGCCTCGGCAAACACCGCGAACTCGCGCAGCACCGGGCTCGCGGACGCCTGCGTGATCCGCAGCCGCAGCCGCGTCGCGATAATCGGCGAATCCAGCCGGATCAGCCGCCGGGGCCCGATACTCGTCGCGGACGCGATCGCCTCCCACGAATCCGATTGCCAGCGTTCGATCGTGAACGCGTCCACGCGCTGCCCGAAACGAATCTCCTCGCGCAATCGGATCACCTGAAATTTCACCGCATGCCCCAGGTCGAATGTCACGTCCGCGCTCGTCACACCATCGTCGGTCGCCCAATACGT
>JAOAPT010000829.1 GCA_025463045.1 Candidatus Solibacter sp. | reverse complement strand
CTGCCCGATGGAGTAAATCCCGGCGTTCACAAGCGAAGGCGCATAGCGGCGCCAGATATTCGGGTTATTCACCGTACTCTTTAGAACCTTCAGCTCAAGCGCCAGGTGATTGTGAGCTAACACGCTCCAAAAACGAGCTCTTTAGCGCGCTCATGGGAAAACGCTTTCGCCGCGCACCCTATAGCTCATTCGAGTAAACTTTAAGTCGCTTTCCTACTTAGATTAGAATTTACGTATTTTGAATGTCATAGGAGTGTTAACTCCTAAATTGCTCAACCACTTACAGGGTGCGCTCGCGCATGGTTGGGTTAATGGACCCTAGTTTCAAGTGGTGCTGCGTAGTTCCGCGATACGACATTTACCTTATTACCAGCGCTAACTCGTTCAGAATCAATCCAAATTAACCATACATTAACGTGGTAAACCACTTGCTATGTTCCGACCTATACCGCAGTTAACGCGGGTTCGCGCGTTGGTGTGAACTGCCGGAATTCTAACGGAGGTAATTTACGAATGTTGAACAGCAAATCCCTGCGGCTCCTCGGACTGTTTTTTCTGGCCTTGGCTGCCTGCATCGTCAGCTTTGCTCAGGCAGTAAGCGGCGATCTGGCGGGCACCATTTTTGATGCCAGTGGAGCGACTATCCCGAACGCCACGGTAGTTGCCAAGAGTGATACTACTGGCGTCGAAAGCACCACGAAATCCACCGGTACCGGCGAATATCGCATCGCCAACCTGCAGCCGGGCAGCTACACCATCACGGTCACAGCTCCCGGATTTACGAAATCCCAAATCCGCGCCGTCCGCGTGGAACTGAGTAAGGTCTCCACGAATAACGTGAAGCTGGACGTCGGCGCGAATGTCGAAACCGTCGAGGTCTCCTCCTCCGCCGCCACCATCGATACCACCACCGCGGCGGTCCAAAACTCCTTCTCCTCGACGGCCATGTCGGATCTCCCGATCGCTTCGGGTGGCAGCGGTGTCATCAATCTTTCGCTGCTCAATGCCGGCGTGGGATCGAGCGGCGCGGTCGGCCTCGGCACCGGCCCCTCGGTCGGCGGACAGCGTCCCCGCAACAATAACTTCACCATCGAAGGCATCGACAACAACAGCGGCAGCGTCACCGGCCCGCTGGTCACCCTTCCCAACGATGCCGTCTCCGAATTCAGTGTTCAACAAAACCAGGTCTCGCCCGAGTTCGGTCACTCCTCCGGCGGCCAGTTCAATCAGGTCGTCAAGAGCGGCGGCAATACCGTCCACGGCACCGCCTACGAATACCTGCAGAATCGCAATTTCAACGCCGCTGACAATCTGTCTGCCGTGAATGGCGACCCGCTGCATCCCCGCTACGACAACAACCGCTTCGGCGGTTCCCTCGGCGGACCTATCCAGAAAAACAAGATCTTCTTCTACGGTCTGTATGAGTACAATCCGATCGGCCGCAGTTCGTCCGCCGGTCAGCTCTACGCGCCCACGGCAGCCGGATGGAATACGATTTCTGCCTTCTCGAACACCCCCGGTTTCAACCAGACCAGCTTTGCGCAGTTGAAACAGTACCTGGGGACGGCCGGCTCAGCCACTCCCGCAGGCAACACCCCCAACCGTGCCTATCCGCTCGTTGGACCCGGCAATGTCAGCCTCGATGCGCAAGTCGCTTCGACCGCCAAGCCGGTTGAGATCGGCCTGCTCGGCATCAGTTCTCCGGCGTTCACCAACAACGAATCGGGTGTGGGGTCCGTCGACTTCAATATCTCGGACAAGGATTCGCTTCGCGGCCGCTTCATTTTGAACCGCAATGGCTTCATTGATACCGCCGCCAGCCTGCCGGTCTTCTACCAGACCGTCCCGTCCAACAACTACCTGGTGGCGATCTCGGAATTCCACACGTTCTCTCCCACCGTCACCAATGAGTTCCGCCTTGGCTACAATCGCTACTACAACGTCTACTCCGCCGGCGACTACAAGTGGCCCGGTCTGGACGCGTTCCCGAATATCAACATTTTCGACCTGAATGCTCAGCTTGGCCCCGACGGCAATGCGCCCCAGGGCGGTATCCAGAACCAGTACCAGATCACCAATAACGTCGCCTGGACCAAGGGCAAGCACAGCTTTAAGTTCGGCTTCGACGGCTGGAAGCAGATTTCGCCCCAGTTCTTCACCCAGCGTTCCCGCGGTGATTACGAATGGTCCAACCTCTCGGACTACCTGTTCGATTACAACCCCGACTACATCGCGCAGCGCTCGCTCGGCAACTCCGAATACTACGGCGACCGCATCTTCTCCGGCGCATATTTCAACGATAGCTGGAAGGTTACCCCGAACTTCACCGTCAACCTCGGTCTCCGCTACGAATACCAGACCGTGCCGTACAGCGAAACCCTGCAGACGCGCAACGCCATCTCCAACGTCCCTGGCCTGATCGAATTCCAGAAGCCGACAGCCATGAAGACCGCCTGGATGCCGCGCGTCGGTGTTGCCTACTCGCCGGGCACCAGCGGTAAGACCTCGATCCGCGCCGGCTTCGGCCGTAGCTTCGACGTCCTCGTCGATAACTTCGGTCTCCTCACCTTGCCCCCGCAGGCCAACACCACGGTCGACCTTACCGGCCTCAATCAGGGCCAGTTCCTCGCCACCGGAGGCATTCCCCCGAACGCGTCCTCGGCCGCTCTGACGCAGGCCGAAGCACGTGCGGGCACCGGCGGCTACGTTCCCAACCAGGTGCGTCCCGAATCCCTCCAGTGGAACATCGGCGTTCAGCACGTCTTCCACGAAAACTACACCTTCGAGACCCGCTACCTCGGAACTCGCGGTATCCACCTGCCCGTTCAGGCGCAGTTGAACCGCGTTCCCGTCGTCGACGGATCCAACGCTCTCCCGCTCTACACCGCCGCCCCCAGCCAGGCGACCCTGAACGGGCTCACCACTTCCCTGAACAAAATCAACGCCTCTTTCGCTGCTGGGGGCAACATCGACCCCGCTTACAAGGCGGCCGGTTTCACCGGGATCATCACCTCCTACCAGCCCTGGGGCAACTCCACGTATCACGGCTGGGCCAACCAGTTGACCCGGCGCTTCTCCAACGGCTTGTACCTGATGGGCTCTTACACGTTCAGCCACAACATCGACGATTCCACCGCGGAGGTCTTCAGCACCTACACCACTCCGCGCCGTCCGCAGAACATTCGCAACCTGCGCGCCGATCGCGCGAATTCCGCCCTGGATCACCGTCATCGCTTCAGCATCGCGATGGTCTATGAAACCCCCTGGTACAAAAGCTCCAAGAACTGGATGCTCAAGAACCTGGTCGGCAATTGGGAATTCGCTCCGATCTACACCTATCAGACCGGGAACTGGTTCACCGTGCAGAGCGGTACCGATTCCAACCTGAACGGCGATTCAGGCGGCGACCGCGCGTACGTTAACGCCGGCGGCAATCCGCTGATCGGCTCCGGCACCACCCCCCTCAAGAACAGCGCCGGCGACACCGTGGCGTTCTTGATCAACAACCCGAACGCCGGTTACGTCACAACTCCCAAGGGCGCTCTCGGCACCGCGGGCCGCAATACCGAACGCCTCAACCCGACGAATAACTTCGACGTTACATTCGGCAAGGCCTTCAGCTTTGGTGGAGAAGGATCTCGCAAGATCCGCTTCGACGGACGCTTCCTGAACCTGCTCAACCACCCCCAGTACGTCGGCGGCTACGTCAGCGACGTCGCTCCGATCGGCTTCACCGATACGGCGGTTCACAACTTCACGATTCCCAGTACCTCCGTGTTCCACTTGCCGTCGCAGGTCTTCTCCAGCAACCCGCGTTCAATCTCTCTCTCGGCCAAGATCATCTTCTAGATCTGACCACGACAAAGATCGGACCACGACAAAGATCGGACCGCGATCGTCTGAAACTCATGGGGAGCCTTCGGGCTCCCCTTTTTTGTCCTCCGATTAATGCAGGGGTGTATCCTGTACTTGGAGAAGTCTGTGCCACCCATCGGACCCATTGTGCGTCTGCTCGCCGGTGCTCTGTTTATCAGCGCCGCCCTGCACGCACAGGTCTCCATCTCCGGCCGCGTGATCGACGAAAATGGCGCCGGAATCTCGGGTGCCCGCGTGGAACTTCGCCCCTCCGAAGGCCCGCCCACTATCGCCTCCTCCGACCCCGCTGGAAACTTCCGTGCCACCCTCCCCATCCCCGGCGAGTACGCCGTCCGCGTCGAGCGCCTCGGATTTTTCCTCTATACGAACCGCGCGCAGGAGTTCGACCCCGGCGCCAACCAGCTCGTCATCCGCCTCAATCACCTCCAGGAATTCGCCGACAAGATCGACGTCACCTACTCCCCGCCCGCCATCGATCCGCAGCAGACCTCCGAGCGCAAGGAGCTTTCCAGCGCCGAAATTCAGAGCGTCCCCTATCCCGGCCCGCAGGATTACCGCAACGCCCTCCCGCTCCTCAACGGCGTCGTGCAGGATTCCGTCGGCCGCCTCCACTTCAACGGCGGCGATTCCAACCAGGCCAACTACACCCTCGACGGCTTCAATATCTCCGACCCCGTGAACGGCCGTCTCGAAACCCGTCTCAACATCGAATCCATCCAGTCGATGGATCTCGAGAACAGCCGCTACTCCGCCGATAACGGCCGCGGCTCTTCCGGCGTCCTCGATCTCAAGACCCGCATGGGCGACGACCGCTTTCGCTTCGGCGGCACCAACTTCCTCCCCGGCGTCACCAGCGACAACGGCGTCTACGTCAATAAGTGGACCCCGCGCCTGGAATTCTCCGGCCCCATCGCCAAAGGCCGCGCCTGGTTCCACAACGGCTTCGACGCGTTCTATAACGTCGATAGCGTCCACGGCCTGCCGCACGGACAGAACCGCACCAGCGGACTCACAACCAGCGATCTCTCCCGCTTCCAGGTCAACATCACGCCCGCCAATATCCTCACCGCCAGCTTCCTCTACAACCTCGCGGACACCAACCGCTTCGGCCTCAGCATCCTCAACCCCGCCGAGACAACCACCAACATTCGTCAGACGCTGTACATGAGTACCATCCGCGACCAGCACTACTTCGGCGGCGCGCTCCTCGACGTCGGGTTTGCCGATACCCGCGGCCTCCTGCACAATCCTCCGCAGGGCGCCGACGTCTATCAGATCACCCCCTTCGGTAATCGCGGCAACTACTTCAGCGGCGTCAATCGCCACTGGTATCGCCAGCAGGCCATCGCCAATCTCTTCCTGCCCACCGCGCACTTCCATGGCGATCATCACCTCAAGTTCGGCATCGATCTTGAACGCGAGAGCTTCCACCAACAGGTCACCCGCCACGATTACGAAGTCCTCCGCGACGATAACTCCGTCGCCCGCCTCGTCACGTTCGCCGGCATCCCCTTTCAGGCGCGCAAGAATCTCGAAACCGCGCAGTACATCCAGGATCACTGGACCCCGGTCGAAGGGCTCGCGCTTGAAGCCGGACTCCGCGCCGAGTGGAACGAAGTCTCCCGCGATCTCGAAATCGCGCCCCGCGCCGCCATCGCCTGGGCGCCCCGCAAATTGCGCGACACCAAGTTCTCCGCCGGCTGGGGAGTCTATTACGACGCCATCACCCTCGGCCTTATGGCGCGCCAGCAGGATCAGGTCAGTCTCTCCACTTTCTTCCTCCCCGGCGGCATCGTCCACGGCCCTGTCGCCACCGGATTTCAGGTCAACGACCACGCCCTCTCCACTCCCCGCTACCAGACCGCCAACGTCACCGTCGAGCGCAAACTGCCCTTCGAGTTCTATGGCAAAGCCGCTTACACGTGGCGCGCCGGCGACAATGGCCTCGTCTTCGCCACGGCCGCTCCGCAAACCGGACCCATGTTCTACGAAGGCGCCGTCTTCGCCCTCCGCAACACCCGCCACGATCGCTACGATGCGCTCGATCTCGCCATCCGTCGAACCTTCGCCGGCCGGTTCGAGTGGTTCCTCGGCTACACCCGCTCCAGCACGCGCACCAACGCCGCCGTCGATTACAGCCTCGAGAACCCCATCTTCGCCCCCCAAATGCCCGGCCCATTCGCCTGGGACACCCCCAATCGCGTCCACATGTGGGGCTGGGTGCCGCTCCCCAAGCGCCTGCTTCCGCACCGCTTCGAATTCCTGATTCGCAACACCACCGCCGCCTATCTGGTCGAGTACCGCACCGGCTTCCCGTTCAACGTGGTCGATGAAGAGGGCTTCCTCGTCGGCCATCCCAATGGGCGCCGCTACCCCGATTACTTCAACGTCAATCTCCACTTCGAACGCCGTTTCCGCGCGTTGCACTATCTCTGGGCCTGGCGCTTCGGCTACAACAACCTCACGGCCAACCTCAATCCCAACGTCGTCCAAAACGTGCAGGGCTCGCCCCGCTTCCTCACCTATGGTCGCGGCCAGGCCCGCGCCTTCTCGGTCCGCCTGCGCCTCCTCGGGCGCAAGTAGTAGGATAAGAAAATAGCCGAATGGCCTCTCCCCCCATCCCGCCGCAGCTTGATCACCTGATCACTCGACCTTTCTCGTTCTACCCGCCCATCATCGGTATCGAACACAATGAGTGGCTCTTCCGAAAAGCCAGCTGGAGCGAGATCCTCGTCCTCAACTGCAAAAGCGCCGCCGAGATCTGGATCTCCCGCCGCTACATCGGCGAAGTCTCCCGCGTCGACGACCCTGTCCTCATCGTCGGCCTCAATCGCGAGCTCGAATACAAGGGCGGCATGATCGTCCCCTTCCAGCGACGCGTCATCGAAATGCCCGTAGCCGTCGGCGGCTCCGCCATTAACGCCACCGAACGCAGCGAGCCCGCCCCCGTCGTCGGCATCCGCGTCGCCTCCGCCACCGACCGGCGGGCAATCAAGCTAATCTGCGGCGCCGTCATCGTCTCCATTCTGGCCGCTGTCTTCGCCATCTACGTCTCGCGCCCGCGCCTGGTTTACACCGTCAAGGACCAGACCTACCTGGGCCTCACCGGCCGCGACGACCGCACCGCCGTAGTCCTCAAACTCGGCGAACCGGCCAGCGACCACTGGCAAAGCGATTCCGGCGAATTGCAATACGAGGCCCTCGCCTACCCCGACAAACACCTCACCGTAATCCTCATGGGGAGCGATCGCAAGAGCGTCCACTATATCGGCGCCATGGATGGATCGTGGACCCCGGTCCACTCCACTCCCCTCCGCTCCGGCGGCAGCACCGACAGCCTCCTCCGCGGACTGCATCGCTTCTGATTTTTGTACTCGCGTTGCGCTCCGATGTGGGGCAGGATGGTATCCTGCGCGCCGATTGTCAATCGGCGCAGCCGAGCAACGCTCGGCCTCCTCCCCCTACAGCGTCTTCAAAAACGCGATCAGCGCCCCCTTCTCCCTTCGTCAGAGTGACGCACCCCCGCCCGCGCCACCGTAAACCCGCATCTTGTGCGTTGATCCCCTTACCCGATCCCCTTCAACTCCACCATCTCCCGTCCGCCCGCCCCGCGAACGTCTTCCGGAACTCCGCATTCATCGGCGCGCCCTCCTCCGCATCCGTCCACGCACACACCTGGTACTCTTCCGGAGCCACATCGCGCAGCACGAACTTGCCCTCCCGATCCGCCGCCGCACTCCGCACCAGATCATCTAAGATGCCGGCCGACTCGTGGCCAGCAATCGCGGCGTGGCACTTCTCACCGCTGACGTGAGGGATCTTTCCGTGTTGAAGAAGTTCGCGCTTCGCGACCTGGCCAATCACGCCAATTTCGGCTTGCCGGTGACGGGTCTGGCCTCGCCGGGCTTCGGCCGCATTCAGGAAGCGTCGTCGCCACTCCTGGTATAGATGGGTTTGAAGTTCCTGTTCTGATGCCGGTTGCATCCGGCCGCGCGAGCCCTCAATGCGAGACGGCCCGCGCTCTCGGCAGCATCGCCTACGCCGGCGCTCCTACGTCTACTTGCTGATCGGCAAATAGGTTCCGGCGGGAGAGGGCAGTCCGTTCACCACCAGCACCGTCTCATAGTCCCCATTCGGCACATCGGGAACCAGAAACACCAGTTGATGCAGCCCCGGGAATCCGGAAAGCCCCGCGTACGCCGGAACCACCGTGGTCGTCTGCCCGTTGAGCGTGAGCCGGATCTCCGAAGCGCTCGTCAGCGG
>JAOAPT010000777.1 GCA_025463045.1 Candidatus Solibacter sp. | reverse complement strand
TACCCTTCATTCCGTCGAGCCCGTCCATCAACTCCAGTAACTGCGCCCGCCCCATCTCCAGACTGTGTTCGTGCGGCTCATACTGCGTCCCCACCACGTAATCCACATACGGCGTGCTCGATTGCTCAATGTGGCACCCCAGAATGTGCGTCACCGGCCGCGTCGCTGTGAACTCCACCATCCGCCGCGTGCTCGCCACATACGCCGGAAAGTCGGTGACGTACAGCCGGCCCGGGTAGAGATGATCGCCCGTCAACAGGATTCCCGTGCGCCGGTCGTAGTACGCCAGGTGCGCCGCCTGATGTCCCGGGATCGCCAGCACATCGATCACCCGATCACCCAGGTCAATCGCGCCCGCCTGCTCCGGCCACTTCTGAATCCCGAACGCGGCCTGCTCCGCCTCCACCGTGGCCGCGACCACCGTCGTGTTCGCCATCCCCTCGAAGCCCTTATCGCCCGCTACATGATCGCCGTGCGCGTGCGAATGCGTCACCGTCAACGCAATCGACTCCCGCTTGTGGGCCTTCAACCAGCCGCCGATCAACCTCTGCGTCACCGCCGCAGCGTCGCTCGCCCCAGCGCCCGTATCGACCAGCAGCGCGCGATCCCGTCCGAAAATCAGGTACAGGAAAGGCTTTTCGTAATTCGTGCATCCCGACTCGCGCAGGATGTAAAAGTTCGGATTGTACTCGTGGATCTGCCAGGCAGGCACCGTCAGGCAGTTCGGCCCTCCCGTGATCCAACTGGACAGCAGTTCGCCCTGCTCGACGCCGGTATCGGCGCCGAGCAGGGCGAGAGGGCAAAGCAGTAGAATCAGTTTTCGCACGTTAGAATTCGTAGCGTAGCGCAAACTGCATGACGCGTGCCGCAGAGGTGCTCGTCAACTCTCCGAACGTCGAAGGCGTCGCCAGGCTCAGGTTCGGCGTCGTGAAGTTCACGTGGTTGAAGGCGTTGAACGCCTCGCCCCGTACCGACACCCGGTGTCCTTCCCACGGCATCCGGAAACTCTTGCTCACCGCCATATCGAAGTTAATCGAGCCCGGCACGCGCACAATTCCGCGCGTCCCGACCGTCCCCGGATCCTGTCCTTCGAAGGACTGCACTGCCGACGTGCTGGCGAAGATGCTCGGGATCCCCTTCTCATCCGCGCTCAGTTGATTGGCCGGCATCGTCGCCCCCGGTCGCAGGATGCCCAGCGCCGAAGTCAGGTAGTTGGTCGGATATAGTCCCGCGTTGCTGATGTTCGCCGGAGTTCCGGTGCGCAGCGTCGCCAGCAGCGATACCTGCCAGCCGCCCAGGAATGCGTCCGCCCAGCGAGGCATCGCCCGCAGGAAGTGCTTACCGTTGCCGAACGGCAGTTCCACTACCGTGTTGGCCGTCACCAGGTGGCGGATGTCGAAGTTCGAGGGACCGCGGTATCCGTCCGGATTGAACGCGTCCTGCACGCCCGCGCCGTCGGTTTCCGAGCCCGAGACGTTGTCGATCGAATGCGACATCGTGTAGTTGAAATCGAAGCCCCATCCGTTCGTCACGGGCCGGCGCCACACCACCTGCAGCCCGTTATAACCGCTCTTGCCGGAATTGGTCCACGCCGTGAGGCCCGCGGCCTGCTTGGCAAAAAACGTATTGCAGCCGAACACGGAGATGCAGGAACCGTTGGATTGCCTCAAACGGTCCATATCGTTCAAGGCATCCAGATCGCTGCCGGCATATGTTCCATACACCGTGTAGTAATAGTTGGCCGACGCGCTTCCTGTGAACTTGTAGTTCTTCGCGCCGGGGAAGATGTTTTCAAAGAATCCGATGTTGGGGATCAGGCTCGGGTTCGCCTGCACCTGGGCCGGAGTTACTCCCGAATCGTAGATGCGCTTCAGCATCGTGCTCGCCTGCTGCCAGTTCTGCCCGCTCTTCACATCCTTGAACAGCGTCAGCGGCTGCGCGAAATCCTGCTGCATCACGCCCTTGTGGCTGAGGCGCCCGATGTAGCCCACTTCCAGGCTCATCTTCTTTGGCAGCGGCCGCGAATAGCTGAAATTCAACAGGTATTGATAAGGCGCCACGAGATCGGAAGCCACACCGCTAAGCGCGTTGAAGCCGCCGATCACCACGCCCGGCGTGTACGGGAACCCGCTCGACGTAGCCACCGGCAGCGTCGGCAGCGAGCTCCCGTTGTAGCGCAAGGAGGTCGTGAAGTCGGTATTCAGGGGCTGTGAGAGAGTCGTGGAAAGTCCGGGAGAACCAGACGAGGCGAACGAGGTCACCATGCTGGTGCCGTAGTGATCGTAGATCAATCCGGCGCCCGCGCGGACCGCGCTGCCCTTGCCCAGCAGCTTCGTGATCAACCCATCGCCGTCCGGAGCGTATGCCAGCGCGAGGCGCGGCGCGAAATTGTTGTTGTCCCGTGGGAACCAGCCGGGACCGTGATTCACCGGGCCGCCAAGATTGTAAGTGATCAGGGAGGTCGGCAGCACCGCACCGGGAACTCCCGCCGCCTGGCCGCCGACACGGTCCGCGAAGAACTGGCTGAGCGATTGCGTCGGAACGCCCTCGACTCCGTTCTTCTCGTACGGCACCGTATCCACCGAGTAGCGCAGGCCGTACGTCACCGTGACATTCCGCTTCCACTTGAAGGTGTCCTGCACGAAGCCTTCGTACTCGGAGGTGCCGAATGAGCGCACCACGCCGTCGCCAAACGGTACCGCCTTGCCATCCGCGCCGAAGTTGTAAGTGGCGCTGTACTGGTTGATCAAGCCATAAAACGCTCCAAGCGCGTTGGTAACATTCGTGCCCGACGAGAGTTTGACGGCCGATCCATAGCGCGATTGCATCAGGCTCAGCACGTTGGCCGTAATATCGCCTCCCAGCCCGAGCAGTGTATTCCGACTGAAGCTATAGCTCGGCAGATTGTTGTACGACGTACGATTGTTCTCCACCAGGCGGAAGTTCACGCCGGCTTGAATCGTGTGCCGTCCCTTGATCCACGTCAGATCGTCCACCAGGTTGCTGGTGGGCGCGATGCGCTGCGATCCTCGCGGCGTCGCCTGCAGACTCGCAAAATAGAAGGAGGGGACCACGGTGTTCGTGCCCGTCGAGGAGTTGCCCAATCGCGTGTACCCGAAATCCAGTACGTTGACTACGCGCGGCGAAATCACCGTCGTGTAACGCGCCGCCAATCCGCGCGAGTTATCCAGACTCTTGGCCGGCGATGGCTGGCCCGGGAACTGCGCGATCCCCGCGGTCTGACTCGAATCCTGCGAATTGCCGGCCAGAGTGCCGCGCAACATGAGCGTGTGCTTGCCCGCCTCGTCCAGATTGAAATCCATGCGGCCCACGTACGCCCGGTTATTCAGGTTCTGCGGAGCGTTGAACCTCAGGATCGAGAAGTTCAATCCAAGATCGGCCGACGACTTCGGATCGTTGCCCGTCGGATACTGCTTGAACAGGCTCTGCATGAAAGGGTTCGCGCCCGTATGGGTCGGGTCCACCGCCGCGATATCCGCGGCATTCAGTTGCGCTACAGTCCCGTTGCTCAACGCCACCTGCACGATGCCTTGCTTGAAGGTCTCGCTCGGCACGATGCGCGTTGTCGGCGTGCCGCTGCGATCCTTGCGATCCTCCCAGTTAAGGAAGAAGAACGCGCGGTTGCGGATCAGGCGTCCACCGATCGACGCGCCGTATTGATTGCGAACCAGCGGCGTGCGCGCCACTCCGGCGCGATTGTTGAACCAGGTATTCGCCGAAAAGTAAGTGTTCCGGTTGTACTCATACAACGATCCGTGAAATTGATTAGACCCGCCCTTGGTCACCAGCGATACCTGACCGCCGGAAGAGCGGCCCTGGTCGGCGCCTAATCCCGCGACCGTCGTGCGGAACTCCTGCACGCTATCCAGCGGTACTGGCAGCACCGCGTTGAAACCGGACGCTCCTTCGTTGTCGTTGACGTCGACGCCGTCCAGCGTGACGTTGTTCTGGTCGGGCCGCGCGCCGATCACCTGTCCCGTGGGCGCTACGCCCGGCTGCAGCCGCAGCAGATCGACCACATTGCGCGTTTGCAGCGGCAGTCCCTTGATCTGCGTTTCCGTAAACGGATTTCCGACCGATGCATTCTGTGTATTGATCGAAGTGGCGGTGCCCTCCACACTTACTGTCTGGTTCACCTGCCCGAGCTCCAGTTGGACGTTTAACACGGCCGGCGTGTCGATTTGCAGGCGTACCTCCGACGAAAACACGCCGAAACCGGATTTCTCGATAATCACTTTATAAACGCCCGGCGGCACCTGGGGAAAGCTGAAAGTACCTGTGGCATTACTGATCGTGCGGCGCGTGGCCGACGTGCCTTGATTGGTCGCCGTAACCACGGCATCGGGTATCGCCGCCGTTTGAGCATCGGTAATCAGGCCTTGCAGGGAGCTGGTTTGAGCCGCCAGCGGCAGCACACCAAGAACGAACGCGAATACGAATCGAGACAAGTGGACACCCTCCTCACGTAGGTAGAAATAGACCCCGGGGGCTGGTTCAGACGTGGACTTACTCTCGACTGGGAGTTATGTCAGCATCACCCAAAAGCAAAGTATTGTGTGAGTCTAAGTCACACCG
>JAOAPT010000760.1 GCA_025463045.1 Candidatus Solibacter sp. | reverse complement strand
GACCGCTTTGACCTTTAAGCCCCTCTTTTTTATCGGCGTTCATCGGCGTTCATCGGCGGCTAAAGGTTTTTCTCTTCCGCGCTTTTGTTCCACCCGTTCATCCGCGGCTAGTCTTTCTTCTTTGCCGGCGTTCTTCAAACACCCGTTAACATCCGCCCCCCTTATCCGTCTTATGAGGGGTATCCTTCGGCCACCCGCCCCAATCCTAAAGGACGCCGGGGTGTAAAATGATGTCTGAACTCCCGGCTCACATTTTGCGTCTAAGCGGGTGATAGGTAAATTAAGGGAGATTTTTGTCGTGAAGAGTAAGTGGAAAATCCTCATCGGCGTAGTTGTGGTTCTGGTCCTCGCGATCGGCGTTTATGCGAGTACCGTGCTCAGCAAAAAGGGTTTGGTTACCGTCCAGACCGGCAATGTCGTTCGTCAGGATCTGACTAGCCTGGTAACTGCTTCCGGCGAAGTTAAACCCAAGAACTACATCAATATCGGCGCAAATGCGCAGGGCGAACTCAAGGAGATACTGGTCAAGGAAGGCGATCGTGTGCACAAGGGCCAGTTGCTCGCCCGCATCGAAAACGTCCAGCCCGAAGCCGACGTCGACGCCCAGCGCGCCACCCTGAACTCGGCCGAAGCGGACTCCAACGCCAGCGAGGCCGGCTTGAAAGCCGCGGATGAAAATCTCCGCACCCTGCAGGCGCAGATCGACAAAGACAAGGCCGACCTCAATCACACGAAGGCCGATTTCGACCGCAGCGAGTCTCTTTACAAAGAGCACCTGCTCGCCAAACAGGATTGGGAACTCCGCAAATTCACGTTCGAGGCCCAGCAGGCCACCGTCACGCAGAGCGAAATGCGCCTCGTCCAGGCCCGCGCCCTGCGCGAACAGTCCCTGGCGCAGCTCGCCAGCGCCCAAAAGCGCATCGCCCAGTACAAAGCCGGGCTCGTCCGTTACAACGATATCTTGCAGAAACACAATGCTTTCGCCCCGCTCGATGGCGTTGTCACCAACCTCCCGGTGCGCGTCGGCGAAACCGTCGTCCCCGGTGTGCAGAACTCCGCCGCCAGCACCATCATGACGATCGCCGATATGTCCCTCATCACCGCCGAAGTCAAAGTGGATGAGACTGACATCGTCAATGTGAAGCTCCAGCAGCCCGTGGATGTCACGATCGACGCGATCCCCAATAAGACTTTCAAGGGCCACGTCATCGAAATCGGCAATACCGCGATCCTCCGCTCCACCGGCGTCGCCGCCAGCCAAAGCGCCATCTCCAGCCAGGAAGCGAAGGACTTCAAGGTCGTCGTCGCGCTCGATAATCCCCCCGACGAGATTCGTCCCGGACTTTCTTGCACCGCGAAGATAACCACAGCCACCCGAAAAAACGTCCTTACTATTCCGATCCAGGCGCTCACTGTCCGTCAGAAGGGGCAATTGGAGCCGAAACCGGCTGACGGCAAGGCTGCCCCAGTGGCCGCCAAGCTCGATCCGGTCGCGGAAAAGGCGAAGAAAGAAGAACTGCAGGGCGTTTTCGTCGTTTCGGGAGGGAAAGCGGTCTTCAAGAAAGTGGAGACGGGAATCACCGGAGCCACCGACATTGAAGTCCTGAGCGGCCTCAATGAGGGCGATCAGATCGTCACCGGTACCTACCAGGTGATCCGCACCATCCTGAACGATACGCAGGTAAAAGTGGATAATAAGGCTCCGGTAGTCCCGGCCAAGTCTTAGAAAAAGGACCTAACTGATGTCGACAGCAGTAGAGAAGGAACTGATCCAGCGCGGCGAGCAGCTCAAGAAGGACGGTATCGTCATCCGCACCTTCGATCTCTGGAAGACCTACGTCATGGGCGACCAGGAGATCAACGCCGTCTCCGGCGTGGATATCGAGATCAAGCGCGGCGAGTATGTCGCTATCATGGGGCCGTCCGGCTCCGGGAAATCCACCCTGATGAATCTCATCGGGTGCCTCGACACGCCCAGCAAGGGTCAGTACTACATCAACGGCAACCTGGTCAGCGAAATGAGCGACGACGAACTCGCGCGCATTCGCAACAAGGAAATTGGCTTCGTTTTCCAGACCTTCAACCTGCTGCCCCGCGCCACCTCGCTGCACAACGTCGAGCTGCCCTTGATTTACTCCGGTATGGCCAGCGAACAGCGCCTCGAACGCGCCAAGATGGCGATGCGCGCCGTCGATCTCGAGAAGCGCATGTATCACAAGCCCAACGAGCTCTCCGGTGGTCAGCGCCAGCGCGTTGCCGTGGCCCGCGCCCTCGTCAACAACCCCTCGATCCTACTGGCCGACGAACCGACCGGTAACCTCGATACCGCCACCGGTAACGAAATCATGGCGCTCTTCGAACGCCTTTACCAGCAGGGCAACACCATCGTGCTCGTCACCCACGAACACGATATCGCCCTCCACGCCCACCGCATCATCCACGTGCGCGACGGCAAAGTCGAAAAAGACGAAAAGATCCGCTAACCGAAACCGTTCTACTGAACCACCCGCGCCATCAGAATCAGAAACAGGGCCCGCTCCGGGCCCTCCAGGCTCGACCTTCCCACCACCACCTTCTGCCCTTCCTTCACGTCCACGCTCTGATCGATCCCTGTATTTAAATATTGGTTCTTGCCGTCTTCCTTCGGCAGCGGAATCCGCAGCCCCGCGTGCATGTGGTCGAGCCGGATCGTCCCGTCTTCTCCGATCATGGAATTGCGAATCGAAAACTGCGTCAACTTCGGCGGTGAGCCGGCACTCACGATTCCCGAGGTCTCAGCGTTCGACCCGACCCGCGTCCGTAGCGTCAGTACATCGAGCATCCGGTATTCCTTGAACGAGAAAGCATTTTTCAATTGCGCGATCACGTCGCGGATATCCGGCGGCGCCGCCGGCGCGCCCGCCATCTGCTGGGGATTGTCACCCCCCACCACGAAGTACACCGTCAGTTCAAGGGTCTTCGGCGCCACATCCAGTTGTTTGATCGCCGCTTCCGCCGCCGCGATCTCACTCGGCCTCCCGTACAGCGCCATCACCTTCATCTGCTCGTTGGAGGTGATCTGCACCCCGTACAGTGAGACGATATTCTGGATCGCCCGCGGTTCGGCGAACTGCAACCTCACCAGCTTGGTAGTCTTCGGCTCGTTCGGCGCCTGTGCCCATAACGGCGCCCCCAGCAGCATCGCTGCCACAATCATCCGTTTCATCGCTTCTTCTCCTTGAACTAATTTGCAATGAACTAATTTGCAATGAACTAATCTGCAATCCAGTAAATGACAATGTTCGGGTCCGACGTCTGCAGCTTCACCACCAGGGGTTCCCGCCTTTCCCGCCTCACCTTGACCACCGACGCCCGCCGTGCCGTCATCACCAACGGCGCGCTCGGAATTGCCGCCATGATGCGCGGCGGATCCGGGATCGCGATGTCCCCCCGCGGCCATCCCAGCGCGACGATTACCAGCGCCGCGACGCCCGCAATCCATGCCAGCGTGCGCCATGCCGCCCGCGGCCGCTCCAACTCCGCCATCACCCGCGCCCGCACTGCCGTATAGTGCGCGTTGTCCAACTCCTCGCCCTGCAAACTCCGCAGCGCTTCCACGCTCTCCCGCATCTCCTGCCAGAACGCCGTGCACTCCCGACACTCCGCCAGATGCGTTTCCACGCCCTCTACCGCGTCCCCGCCCGCATGCAGCGCGATCCGCTCCTCCCACGCAGCGCAGTTCATCCCCGCCTCCCGAAGTACCGCTCCACGAAATCCCTCATCTTCACCCGCCCCTTCGAGATCTGCGACCGCACCGTCGCCTCGCTCGACCCCAACACCCGCGCCACTTCCGGGGTCGAAAGCCCTTCCAGATCGCGCAGTACGATCGCCGCCCGCTCCTTGTCCGCCAGCACACGCAAACTCATCGCGACCACGCGCCGCCGCTCCGCCTCCGTCAACTCCTGCTGCGGATCGTCCCCCGCCGCGGCCAGTTGCCCCGCAGCTTCCACCGGACACTCGGGCCGCCGTCGCCGCGTCCGCCGCGCGTCGTGACAGGCATTCACCGTCACCCGGTACAGCCAGGCTTTGACGGCGCCTTCGCCCGGCACCTTCCCCAGATTCCGGAAAAGCTTGAGAAAGACCTCCTGCGAGACGTCCTGCGCGTCCGGCAGGCTGCCCGTCATCCGTAGGGCGGTCACCAGCACCAGCCGCTCGTATTGCCGCATCAGGCGCTCGAAAGCCGCCAGATCCCCAGCGCGCGCCGCGTCGAAAACTCCGGCGACCTCCGGTTTGCTGCTGCCCGCATCTGCCATCGCCGCCAGTGCCAGGATCTTGCTCCCTTTCACCAGATAAAACTGTGCGCCGGCGCAAATCGTGTATGGAGATTTCCTGCTAATCTGAGCTCAGTCCGCTTATTCATGCCCGACAATCTGGCAGTTCCCGCGGAGCAGATCCGCGAAATGGGCCGCGCCGCCCTCGACCTGGTAGCCAAATATTACGAGACCCTCGGCGGGCGTCCCGTGCTCCAGCCCACCACCTCTGATGCCCTGCGCGCCGTGATCGACGAACCCGCGCCGGCCGGCCCGACTCCATTCCCCGAACTCCTCGGCACCCTACGTGATGTCGTCGACAGGTACAGCCGCCACAACGCGCACCCGCGCTTCTTCGGCTACGTTTCGTCCCCCGGCAATCCCGTCAACACCGTCGGCAGCATGATCGCCGCCGCCCTCAATATCAACGTGACCTGCTGGCGTTCCGGCCCGGCCGCCGCTGAGATCGAGCTGCTGACGATCCGGTGGTTCAAGGAACTCCTCGGGTTTCCCGAGAGTGCCGCGGGCCTCCTGGTAAGCGGCGGGTCGATGGCTAATTTCGCGGGACTTGCTGCCGCGCGCAGCGCAAAATTTCCAAACGTGGTCCGCGAGGGTCTGCGCGGCGCGACTCCGCGCCTCTACACCTCCTCCGAAGGGCATTTCTCCATCCGAAAGGCCGCCGCGATGCTCGGCATCGGCACCGAGAACGTGCGGACCGTACGCGTCGACGACAACCTCCGCATGGACGTTGCAGATCTCGCCCGCCTGGTCGCCGAAGATCGCGCCGCCGGCCATCTCCCCTTCTGCGTCGTCGCCAGCGCCGGCACCGCCGGAACCGGTGCCATCGACCCCATCGGCCCGATCGCCGATTTCGCACGCAGCCACGATCTCTGGTTCCACATTGATGGCGCCTACGGCGGGATCGCCGCCATTGCACCCTCGGCACGCGAGCCCTTCGCCCGCCTCGGCGAGGCCGACTCCCTTTCGCTCGACCCGCACAAGTGGCTCTACCTCCCGGTCGGCTGCGGCTGCATCCTCTACCGCGACCCCGCGACGGCACGCGCCGCCTTCAGCGAAAACGCCGACTACACCCGCGTCGTCGGCCTTGAAAACGACGAGGCCTTCGCCTTCTGGGATTACGGCCCCGAGCTCTCCCGCCCCTTCCGTGCTTTAGATCTGTGGCTGTTATTGAAATCGGTCGGTGTGACGGCAATTTCGGAGGCCATCGAGGAAAATATCGCCTGCGCCCGCTACCTCTCAGACCTGGTCAATGCCAGCGACGATTTCGAAATGCTCGCCCCCGTCGACCTCTCCATCTTCTGCTTCCGCTACAAGAATTTCGATGGAGATCTCAACGCGTTCAACGAACGCCTGATGTTCACCCTGCAACAGTCCGGCAGCAGCTATCTCTCGAACACGACAGTCGCGGGAAAATTCGCCCTCCGCGGCTGCGTCCTGAATTATCGGACAACGCGCAAAGACATGGAGCGCCTCCTGGACGACCTCCGTTCCGTCGCTGCGCTGCTTCGCTAAACGGCTACGGGACTTGCGGTCGTACTGATCGTATGGGCATTTGTGGGTGCCGTGATTTCCGGGGTCGGTTCTTTAACTCCGCGCCGTTTAGTCGCGCAGCGGACGCCTGAATCAAATTCCAATCATCGCCGGCTGGTACGTGTCGCAACGCTATTCCTTCCAGTCTGAGTTATGTGAGCAGGAATAGTGTTCTGTATGATTCCAAGACCGGTTCTACCGCAGAGACTGAAGTTCGCTTGATGCAGGTTTCCGGACCTTACATTCTTGGCAGGATCACAGTGGATTCATATTTCCTGCTGAACGCAAGCACTGGGGAGAAAACTGATCTCGAAACCTACGACGAATTCC
>JAOAPT010000757.1 GCA_025463045.1 Candidatus Solibacter sp. | reverse complement strand
TGGCGGCAGCAGTTCGACTGGGCGGTGGCGGAGTGGACGCGCGACAACACGTTCGAACATCCGGCACTGCGAAATCTGCCGGACGGCGATCTTAGCGGAGTGCATCTCTCCTATGAAGAGGTGCGGTCTAATTGTATTCCGATGGATTCGGCGCTGTATCCGACGGTGGACTGGCCGTATCTGCGCATCTGGGCGGTGTCTGGCGAGAGCGAAACCCTATATAAGGTGTCGTTGAAGGATCACGCGACGGCGGTCGGGGAGTATGTCGAGGCCACCGCGAGGCTCACGTTGACGGGAACGCCGGGCGTGGGCGATTACATCGAACTGGCGTGGCTGGATCAACACTTTAACTATCGGATCACTGGCGGCGACACGTTGCAGAGCGCGGTGGGCGCGCTGGCAGGCGCGATCACCGCCAATCAGTCGACCGGGCTGGTGTCGGCGGCGGCGAGCGGTGCGGAGATCACGCTGACGTACCTCGGGCTCTCGGGCACGAACGGAAATCGCGTGGGAGTGTACGGGACGGTGTTCGGCACGGGTACGGAATCGTGGTCGCCGTCGTCGGCGCGGTTCGCAGGTGGAGTGTCGCCGGCGCGGTGGAAGGTGGATCTCGATTTCGGCAATCTGCGCGATGTCAACGGGATAGTGGTTCCGATGACGAACGTGCGCAAGATGCGGTGGACGTGGTCGGCGGACCTGCAGGATGGCGACTTCGCGCGCAGTGAATTCTCGGTGACTGTGTCGAACTGGTCGGTGACGGGAAGCAATCTGCTGTACTCGGTACCAGGTCCGGGGAGTCGCCGAATCGAGGAGGACGCGCCGGAGCTTAGCTATGACGGCGCGTGGAGCGACGCACACGGGAATTACTCGGGAGGGGCAATTCGATGGTCAACGACGCCGGGCGCGCGGGTGCGATGCATCTACCAGGCGAATGGCACGCACACGCTGCTGCTCGGCACGCGCAAGGCGGAGGGTGCGGGGAAGATCAGCGTCCAGGTGGATGGCGGAGCGGTAAAGACGTTCGATCTGCGATTGCCGGCTGAAGATTCTCTAGTGAGGATTCCGCTTGGGACGATGTCGGGGCAGGCCTCGCACTCGGTCGTCATTAGTCATACGGGTGCGGCGGGGACGTCGATATATTTCGATTTTCTGGAGATCGCGTACGCGACGACTCAACTGCCGGACTTCGCGGTGTCAGACCAGTTGACGCTGGCGACGGATTGGGACACGGATCATTCGATCTCGCTGGCGGCGGAACGCACGAGCTGGCTGGTCGCGAAGCTCGGATTCCACGGGCGCGCCAATCACTATGTGGGCGCGATGTGGTTCTACGAGTTGTACCGGCCGGGGCACAGTTACGCCTCGGGGACGATCACGTTTTCCGGGGCTCAGGAGTTCGGGAAGCGGACGCAGATTTCGCTTGGCGCTACGCCGCTCGAGCATTTGAACCTGATCGGGGATACGGCGGAGAGTATCGCGAAGTGCTTCGAACTGCTAATCAACGCGGGTTCGACGGGCGTGCGCGCGTCGAGCGAGGGCGCGGTGCTGACGATCCATTCGCGGGTGATGGGCACGGCGGGCAACAGCGTTGGGATCGGCGCGAATACGAATAGTACGACGTTCGCGGCGCAGGTCAGTGGAGCTACGCTCGCGGGCGGAGCGGACGGGATATGGCGCACGGACACGGCGGCGACTCCGCGGATCAATCGTGCGGCAAGGGATTGGACGTGTGCCTACCTGAGGGCGCTAGGGATCGCGGGCATCGACGCGACGTCGGCTTTCAGCATGGAACTGCAGCACGGCGACGATACGACGGGCGCGGGTCTCGCGCAACGGTATCCGAACGGCGACGCGGTGTGGCTGAACACTCCTGCCTTGCAGACGAATTTCGGGCCGCAGAGCACGGCATTCTGGCGCGAGGTTTATCTGGAGATGGCGGCGGTCATGGAGAATGCGGGTGTGCGTCCGTACCTGCAATTCGGCGAGGTGCAGTGGTGGTATTTCGCGAGTCCATCGGGCATGACTTTCTACGACAGCTACACGACATCCGCTTTCCAGGCGAGGTATGGACGGCCGATGCGGGTGATCGCGAACCCGAATGCGGATCCCGCGGGATTTGGGGAGGAGTGCGTGTTCCTCCCCGAGTTGATCGGGGATTTCACGGACGCGATTATGGCGTACGTGCGGCAAACTTACCCGAACACGCGGTTTGAGGTGTTGTACCCGCCGGACGTTAACGACACACCGCTGAACCGGCTGATCAACTATCCCAGCGCGAGTTGGACGCCGGCGCGGCTGGATTCGCTGAAGACGGAAAACTTCACTTACACGGGAGATCGCAATCTCAATAAGGCGCAGGAAGCGATTCAACTGCCGCAGGCGCTAGGATTCGAACTGTCGCAGGCCAGCCACTTAGTGGGAATCGGCGAGTACACGACACCGTGGAACAAGGAGCAGCGGATGGCGTCGGGCGGAAATCTGGAATCGGTGGTGCTGTTCGCGCTCGATCAGTTTTGCCTGATTGGATATGGGCTGCCGCTCGAACGAAGTTCCCGCCGTTCGCAATACATGGGCAGCTAGTCTGCTAGAATCCGGCAAGATGCGTATTCTTTCGGGTTTGCTGTTGGCGATCGCACTTATCTCAAGCGCGCAGCAGACGGCTCCTCTCTTTCGCGCCGGCACGAAACTCGTCGAAGTGACGGTCACGGTGCTCGATAAGAAGGGCAATGCGGTGTCGGGGCTGGAGCCCGCGGATTTCACGTTGCTCGACGACGGCAAGCCGCGGGAACTCGCGCTGTTCCGCTTCGACGGCGCGCCGGCGGCAACCACTCCGGCCAGTGCGCCGGCGGTTCCGACGCCTTCCCTGCCCCCGGGCGTATTCACGAATCGTTCAGCGACTGAGGACACGCCGCACAATATTACAGCGCTGGTGCTCGATTCGCTGAATACGCCACCACAGCAGAGCACAATGGCGCGCGCGCAGATGATGCGCTACCTGCGAGCGATCGCGCCGCAGACGCGAGTGGCGATCTTCCTGATGGGGCAGCAACTCCGCATCCTGCACGACTTCACCGCCGACGCATCCGCACTGCGCGCCAAGCTGGATAAGGCGGCGCTCGGAATGCCGCTCGCGACGGTGACCGATTACAACCAATCGATCGTCGAGGCTGAGGCATTCGTAGATATGTTTGCCGGCAATCCAGAGATGCAGAAGGCTGCGGAGGAAATGGCGCGGAATAATCTAGAAGTCGAAACTATGGCCAACGCACAGGCGAGGCGCTATCGGATGGAACGCAGCCTGGCAGCGATGGAAGCACTCGGCAAGCATCTGGCGGGAATTCCGGGCCGCAAGAATCTGGTGTGGATCGGCGCGGGATTCTCGATGGTGTCGATCACCGGCGCGATGGGGATGGGCGTTCATGGCGGCGTCGAGGACTTCGAGTACAAGGTACGGCAGACCTCGCAGCGGCTCGCGCAGCAGGGGATCATCCTCTACATCGTAGACTCGCAGGGCATCGCGCTTCCGTCCGACCAGTCGGCGGCGTCGCGCGCGCCGGTCCCGGTTCGCGGGCGCGGGCGATTCGAACCGCAGATGGATACCGAACAAGCTAGCAGCGATCCGCGTCCGGCGATGGAGTTGATGGCGTCGATCACCGGCGGACGCTATCTGCACAATACGAACGATCTGGCGGCGGGCTTTAAGCAGACCGCCACCGATGTGCAAGGCAGCTACACGCTCGGTTTCTACCTTGCCGCTGAGCCTGACGATAAGTGGCACAAGCTCAAAGTTCGCGTTAAGCGCTCCGGAGTGAGCCTGCGGCATCGCGAAGGATACATTGCGGAAGCGGGACCCGCACAGCCTACTGAATGGACGCCGGAGACTTGGCGCGCGACGTACTCCAACCCGATCGGTTCGACCGTCATCCCGCTCACGGCACAGTGCGTACGCACGCCGTCGGGCGAGTTGGCACTTACGCTCACCGCCGATGCAACTACCGTTCAGTTCCACGCCGACGGCGACAACGTCAAGGCCGACGTGGAGATCGGCATCGGTGAGTTCGCCCCCGATGGGAGCGTGCGCACCAATCGAAATGCTCTTACCGCCTCGATTCCCGCTGCAAGATTCGAAGAGGGACGCAAAGCAGGTATCAAATACCAACGCCAATGGAAGCCAGCGCCCGAGTCGACCACGCTGCGATTGATCGTGCATGACGTGCGCAGCGGCAAGTACGGCTCGCTCGACGTTCCCCTCGACAAACTCCCACACTAAACGACGCACGCTGTTATATTCAGGATTCGTCCAATAGGGAGGAGTCCACATGAAAATCAGTAGACGTCAGGCGCTCGCCGGAGTGGCTAGCGGGATGATGATCGTGAAGCCGGAAACGGCTTTCGGATACCAGGCCAATTCGGCCGTTTCGTACGGCGTGATCGGGACCGGTGGGCGTGGCGTTTATGTCGGCACCCATATGGCGAATGCTTCCGGCACGAGGCTCGCTGCGATCTGCGACATCTTTCCGGACAAGATCGACAACGCGAAGACGAAGATTCCCGGCGCCGCGGCTGCGCGCACGTATCGTGACTATCACGAACTGCTTGCGCAGGCAGATATCGACGCGGTGCTGATCACCACGCCGGTCTACCTGCACCCGGAGCATTTCGAAGCGGCGGTCGGCGCACGCAAGCACATCTACTGTGAGAAACCTGCCGGCGCGAACGTGGCGGGCGTCAAGCGCCTCCTGAAGGCGAGCGCCGCGGCCGACAAATCGAAGACGATTCAGTTCGGCTTGCAGCAGCGCTTCAGCCCGGAATACCTGACCGCGATGCAATATGTGAAAGCGGGCAGGATCGGCGACATTAAGATGATGATGAGCTACTGGGTGCTGGGCGGAGTGCCGCCGACACCGGCAACCGCACCACAGAAGCCGCCGACCGAGGAGGAGAAGATCCGCCGTTGGGGATCGTGGATGGAAACGTCGGGCGGCTTCATCGTCGAGCAGGATTGCCACGGCGTCGATATGCTGAATTGGTTCGCCGGCGAACAGCATCCGCTACGCGCGCGCGGCACCGGCGGCCTGCGCTATCCAGTGGCCTACGGCGATCAGGATTCCGATCATCATGAAATTACTTACTTCTATCCGAACGGCGTCGAGGGCTGGCTGATCAGCGTCAAGAATACCGCCGGATTCCGCGATGTGAAGGAGCAGTTTTATGGCGCGGGCGGAATGCTGGAGACGGCGCGCACGTATTACAAGCTGCATGGTCCGATCGCGAATTCACCTTATAAGAATGCCGACGATCTCACGGACTCAAGCCTAATCGAGCGCCGCGTCTCGAAGCGCGAAATCACGATCGACGCCGTGGAGGCGTTCTTTGCGAGCATACGCGACGCGAAGCCTTATAACCTCGCACCGGTAGCGGCGGATGCGACGTACACCGCGATCCTCGGCAAGATGGCGTACCAGCTCAAACGTGAAGTGACTTGGGACGAGATGCTGAAGTCGGCGTAGTCTGTCCCTCATCATACGCCGGTTGGTTACGTTAGCGTTGACTCCACGCACCTGGCATTGTATAGTCGATAGCCGAACTGCAAGGTGATCGCCTTTGCCTGTTCAGGACAACGGTCGAGGCTGGGGGTTAAAAAGTGTCACATGTTTTTTCCGCGGGTGCCGTGCTGCGTCCGTTCTGTCTTCGCCGACTATTCCTCGTAGCCAGTGTTTTTGCGTGCGCATCGAGTCTGGCCATCGCGCAGTCGGTCACCGGCGGCGGCACCATTCAGGGGACCGTTAAAGACCCGGCCGGCGCCGCGATCGCCCGGGCCAAGGTCACGATCACTCATATCGATACGGGCACCGCTAATTCCACCGAGACCAACAACGACGGCTTCTTCGCGACGCCGCCGATCAAGATCGGGCGATACAAGGTTCGCGTCGAGCATCCCGGCATGAAGAACTGGGAGGGTGAACTGGTGCTCGAGACGGGACGCAGCGTCGATATCGAGCCGGTCCTCTCGCTCGGCCAGGTCAGTGAGACGGTGGTCGTCAACGAAACGATTCCGCTAGTCACCACCACCGACCCGACAGACGGCACGACGCTCGATTCCAAGCGCATCAACGAGTTGCCGATCAACGGCCGCGACATGAACACGCTACTCGCGGACGTGACGCCGGGAATCGAGCAGGTGATCGACGTGAACGGCGGCGTGCGCACGAGCGGCATGATGGTGTACTCCACGAATTACGTGCAGGACGGCGCCGCATCCAACAATCGTGAATTTGGCGGCTCGATGAATCTGGCGGGCCTGGAATCGGTCGGCGAAGTGCGCGTGGAAACGAGCACGTCGAACGCGAAGTACAGCAGCCCGGCATCGGTCATCGTGACCACGAAGGGCGGCAGCAATCAGGTGCGACTCGCGGTATTCGAGACGGTGCGCAATAATGCATTCGGCGTGGCGCGCGCGCGGCAGGACGTGAACTACAACGGCACGCCGTTTCAGGTGCCGAAGCTGATCCGCAACGAATTCGGCGGATCGATCGGCGGACCGGTCTTTCTGCCGACGTTCGGGTTGAACGGCAAGAAGTTCTATAACGGCCACAACCGAACATTTTTCTTCTTCGCGCGTGAAGGCGTCGAACTGCGTCAGGGACTAAGCAAGGATTTCACCGTGCCGACCGCGGCGATGCGGCAGGGCGATTATAGCGGGCTCTTCGATAGCCAAGGCCGCTTCATCACGCTGTACGATCCGCTGACGTCGACGGTCACGGCGCTTTCGCCGACGCGTCACACGACGAGTCGCCTGCCATTTGCGGGCAACATCATCCCGATCAACCGCGAGAGTCCGCTCGCGAAATACGTTTGGGGCATCACGCCGATGCCGACCGACATCACCAATCCTCTGGTCACGACGAATCTGAAATACGTCGTCGCGACCAACGGCCTGCCGAACCAGAGCAACAATCCGACCACCGTTCGCTTGGATCATCGCTTTTCCGCGAACGATAACATCTTCGTCAAGTTCAACGGCGGCACGCTGCACACGAATTTCCAGGGAACCGGTTCGACCACCGGAGCGCCGACCGCGAATATGGAAGCGAACCAGACCTTCCTGCTGATGGACGCGATCACGGGCGCGCTCAGTTGGACGCACCTGTTCGGCCCGACCTTCTTCATGGAGACGAACGGCAACCGTACCGCGCAAAGCACCAAGACGGTGAACGGGCCGCAGCAGCA
>JAOAPT010000756.1 GCA_025463045.1 Candidatus Solibacter sp. | reverse complement strand
AATACCGGCACCGAGGCCACGATGTCGGCGATCCGCGTTGCGCGAGGCTTCACGGGACGCGATCTGATCGTGAAATTCGAAGGCTGATATCACGGCCATGTCGACTCCCGCCTGGTGAAAGCGGGATCCGGCATGGCGACGCTCGGGATCGCCGATACGCAGGGCGTGCCCAAGGCGTTCGCCGACACCACCATTCCCTTGCCCTACAATTCGCTCGACGCGCTGGAAGAGGCGTTCCGCGCGCACGGCGACCAGATCGCGGCCGTGATCGTGGAGCCGGTGGTCGGCAATATGGGTTGCGTACCTCCGCTGCCCGGGTATTTGCAAGGCATGCGTGCCATCACGGAACGCCATGGCGCGCTGCTGATTTTCGACGAAGTAATGACGGGCTTCCGGGTGGCGTTCGGCGGCGCGCAGCAGCTTTACGGAATCAGGCCCGATCTAACCACGATGGGCAAGGTGATCGGCGGCGGACTTCCGGTGGGCGCGTACGGCGGGCGAAAGGACATCATGAGCAAGGTCGCGCCCGCAGGTCCGATCTATCAGGCGGGCACGCTCTCAGGCAATCCCCTGGCGGTGGCGGCGGGACTCGCCATGCTGCGGCACTTGAAGTCACACCCCGAGCTCTATTCCCGATTGGAAGCGTGTGGCGCGCGACTCGCGGCGGCCGCGCCCACCGGCGTGACGGTGAATCGCGTCGGTTCGATGTTCACGTTCTTCTTCGGGCCGGGCCCGATCACGGATTGGGAATCGGCCAAGGTGAGTGACACGGCGCGCTTCGGCAGATTCTTCCGCGGAATGCTGGATCGCGGTATTTACCTGGCGCCTTCGCAATTCGAAGCGGCCTTCGTCAGCGCGGCGCATACCGATGAGGATATCGACCGCACGATTCGCGCCGCGGTCGAAGCATCGCAGGAGTCCTAGTCCGGTAAACAGGATCTTCCCGCAGGTATGATAACCCGGTACTCTGGAGCACGCGTACCGGTACCGAACGGGCCTTATTATATATCGGAGTGACGCCGCGAAGACCCACTTTACAATATGACGCCAACTCGTCAAGCGAAGGCTAGACCGCGCAAGAAGGCTCGCGCGGGTCACTACGGAATCGAGCGCTGGGTAGACTTCGCACGCGGGCTCGAATCGGAACCCGAATCGACCGAGATGAGCGATCACGCGGCGGGCTGTTCTACGTGTCATGACCTGATGACGTTTTGCATGAAGCTGTATGTGACGGCCCGCTTCCTCTCGATGTCGACTCCCACGCCGCCATTCCCGAAGCGCCAGGACAAGCATCGCGGGTGACGTGTGCCCGGCTGCCCGTGAACTATATCACCGGGTACTTTCCAGATGCGTCAACTTTGTTGCAGAGCCACGTCTGCATGGACGTAAACGCTCTTGGCACAAGATCGATTGAGTCAGTATTCTACGAACGTTCCGTTTTCCGGGAGACGAAATACTTGTTTCCAAATCCCGCATCGACAGGAGGAAAAATGAGGACTCTTACGCTGGCCTTCGCGACTCTGATGCTGCTTTCGCCAACCGCGGCCGGCAGCTTGATCGTCTACACCACAGCTCTCAACGGACCCAACGAAGCTCCGCCGAACGCGTCGCCCGGCACGGGACTTGCCGAGGTCGACATCGATACGATCCTGCAAACCATGCGTGTCAGGGTATCGTTTAGCAATTTGACGGGCGGCGACATTGCCGCGCATATCCATTGCTGCACCACGCTGCCCTTCACGGGAACCGCCGGAGTGGCCACTACAACGCCGACCTTCACGGGATTCCCGGGAGGGGTCACGAGCGGATCCTACGACCACACTTTCGACCTGACCGACCCGACGAGCTATAACCCAGCATTCATCACAGCTCAAGGGAGCCTTTCGAGCGCGGAGGCGGCACTGCTCACCGGGCTGAACATCGGTGAGACCTATTTGAATATTCACACACCAAATTTCCCGAACGGCGAGATCCGCGGCTTTCTCGTCCAGGCACCCGAACCCGCCACCTTCCTTCTGGCCGGCGCGGCGATGCTCGGGTTTGTGATTCGACGCCGCCATTAGCGCGGGTTCGCCTTCGCCCGTCATTGTAATCCGGTCTTTTTGCCCATCTCCCCAGGTCGGCCGGACGGAGCCCGCGCGTTACAATGGCGGAATCCAATGAGGCGATTCCTTTTATTCGTCCTGCTCGCGGCAAGTCTGGCCGCGGCCACGCCGAAAAAGCCGAAGCTCGTACTGGTGATCGTCGTCGACCAGTGCCGCTACGATTACATGACCCGCTATCGCGCGGACTTCAAGGGCGGCTTCGACCGACTGCTGAAAAATGGCGCCAGCTTCACCAGCGCGCATGACGATTTCTTCCCCTCCCTTACCGCGGTAGCTCACGCCGTCCTACTCACCGGCGCGATGCCGAGCGCGACCGGCATCATCGGCAACGAGTGGCTCGATCGCAAAACCGGCAAGCCCACTACGAGCGTGTCCGATACCGAAACGAAGACGATCGGAGGCAAAGGCGGTACAGGGTCGTCGCCGCATCTGCTGCTGGTCGATACGGTGGGCGATCAACTGAAGGCGGCTAACGGCGGCCGGCCGAGGGTGATCGGCATTTCCTGCAAGGACCGCAGCGCGATTCTGCCCGCGGGCCACAAAGCCGACGCGGCATTCTGGTTCGACGAGAACACGGGCGAATACGTCAGCAGCACCTATTACATGACGGCGCTGCCCGCGTGGGTAAAGGAGTTCAACAGCGGCCGGCCCGCCGCCGAATACCTGGGCGTGACCTGGCTCGGCCACCAGATTCCGAAGACAGCCACCATCCCTTACAAAGCGATCTCCAGCAGTCCGTTCGGCAATCGACTCACCGGCACGATGGCGGAGCGCGCCATCGCCTCCGAACAACTCGGCAAACATGACGATCCCGACCTGCTCTCCGTCAGCTTCTCGTCCACCGATTACGTGGGCCACGATTACGGCCCAGACTCGCCCGAGGAGCATGAAGCGCTGCTCGAAACCGACCGCGTCCTCGACCATCTGTTTCAAATCGTGGATCGCGAAGTGGGACTCTCGAACGTCGTCGTCGTGCTGACCGCCGATCACGGCGTCGCGCCGCGCGGCGCAGGTGGACGCTTCCCGCTCACCATCATCAAGGACACGGTGCAGAACGCGCTGACCGCGAAGTACGGCGAGGGCAAGTGGGTCGCCGGCAACTGGGACGTGCTGGTCTACCTGAATCGCGATCTCATCGCGCAGAAGAAGCTCGAGGTGAGCGAGGTCAACGCCGCGGCGGCCGAGGCCCTCCGCAAACTGCCGCACATTGCGCGCGCCTACACCCGCGAACAGCTGCTCGATCCGAAGGCGAAGTGGGGTGCCACCGGCCGCCTGATTCGCAATGGCTTTAATCCCGAGCGTGGCGCCGATGTGGTCTTCCTGCCCGAGCCCTACTGGGTCTTCACCGATTCCCAATACACGCACGGCACCACCTACGATTACGACACGCATATCCCGCTGATCTTCATGGGAAGCGGCATCAACGCGGGAACGTACAAACAGTCCGCACGCTCGAACGATATCGCGGTCACGCTCGCCGAAATATTGCGCGTCCCAAAACCAAGCGCGGCGGTCGGTCGTGTGCTCACGGAAATCTTTGCAAAGTAATCGCGCGCGGCGGTCCTCGATTGCAGAAGTAATCCGAGCCGCGACCGTAAGGGAGCGGTGGTCACGTGACCACCGCTTCCTGACGGTCGCGGCTCCGATTGGTGTGCGGTCTTCAACGGAGTTCTCGGTGGCCCCGTCCGGGGCCGCAACAAGGGATGAAAATG
>JAOAPT010000741.1 GCA_025463045.1 Candidatus Solibacter sp. | reverse complement strand
TGATCGGAATCGTGATTCTCAGACGCAAAGGCACTAAGAAAAAAGACGAGGACGATTTTTAAACTCTTTCGGACGCACCGCCATTTTCTTCTGTGGCTGTGCGCCGCGGCCTGCTCCAGTGCCGCCGAACCGCAATCGCTCGTGGAGCGCATTCGCGAGCACATGCGGGATTACGTCGCCCAGCTTCCCGATTACACTTGCCGCGTCACGCTCGAGCGCTTCGCGCGCCGTTCCGCCCGCGCACCTTTCGCGCTTAGCGATCGCATTCGCCTGGAAGTGGCGTATGCCGGTGGCGAGGAACTCTACTCCTGGCCGGACGCCGGCCGCTTCGCAGCGCGGATCGAAGATCTTCTGCCGGGCCACGGCATGATGTCGAACGGCAGCTATGCGCTCCACATGCGCAATCTGTTCGTGCGCGATGTCGCCACGTTTTCGGCGCCGCACGACGAACGCTGCGAAGGTCGCGGGTGTGTGCGAGTGGATTTCGATATTCCGGCAAGCCGCAGCGGCTATTTCATTTCGTCTGGAGGTTCCGCCGCGCGCGCGCCGCTCGTCGGGTCCGCGTGGTTCGACCGCGAATCGCTCGACATCATGAAATTGGAGGTGCGGGTGGACGATACGTCGGTGGGAATCGCGAGCACGCGCGAGACGACCACGTATGCGCACGCGATCATCGGCGATCGCGAGTTCGTTTTGCCGGCGACGTCGGAGCTGCTGCTGAAAGATCGCAACGGCGCGGAAATGCGGAACGCGTCGGTGTTCGACCGGTATCACCGGTATGCAGGAAGCGCCACGATTTTCTATGGAGCGGGAGCAGACGCGAGACGTCCCGCTCCGGCCCCAACGCACGATGCATTGCCGGAGGGGAAGAGTCTCACGGCGATGCTCGACGGGGCACTGCGGGAAGACTGCGCGATCGGAGACCCGGTGGGTGTGACGACGCGGGAAGGCACGCATTACACGGTGCGAATAGTGGGGATGAGGCAGGCCGGAAAACGTTGGCTGATCGATTTGAGGGTTGGCAATCTGGTGCGCACGTCGCTGCAATTGCCGCTTGCCGCGGGGCACGGGATTATGTTCCGCACGGATAAATTTTTGTTTTATCGGCGTTCATCGGCGGCTAAAGATGTTTCCGGAAAAACCTGAAGCCGCCGATCAACGCCGATAAAACAAAACGAGCTATTTCTTGAGATTCAGCACTTCGTTCAGCGATCCCTGGCGATAGCCTTCGAGATCCAGTGACACGTACTTGAAGCCGAGTTTCTTGAAGATCGCCGTGAAGCGCGCAGCCATCTCCATCGTTAGCGCCTTTTCCATTTCGTCGCGCGCGATTTCGATACGGACCACCTCGCCGTGGAAGCGGACGCGGAACTGGCGGAAGCCGAGCGCCTTGATCTCTTCCTCGCCGTTCTCGACCGTCTTCACGTTCTCGATCGTCACCGGCGTACCGTAGGGAATGCGCGAACTCAGGCAGGCCGACGCCGGACGATCCCAGGTCGGCAGATCCGCGACGCGCGATAGCTCCCGGATCTCCGCCTTCGTCAGGCCCGCATCGGCGAGCGGCGCCGCCACCTGGTGCTTCTTCGCGGCGTTCTGACCCGGACGGTAATCGCCCAGATCGTCGACGTTCACGCCGTAGATGATGTGCTCGTACCCGCGCGCGCTGCCGACCTCCGCAAGGCGAGTGAAGAGCTCGTCCTTACAATGGAAACACCGATTCGGGTCGTTGCGAACATACTCGGGATTATCGAACTCGTGCGTCTCGATGTATTCATGCGCAATCCCGAAGCGCGCCACGAAGGCCTCGGCATCACGTTTGTGCGATTCGGGCAGCGACGCCGAGTCCGCGGTCATCGCGACCGCGTTCACCCCGAGCGCACGGTTCGCCGCCCACGCGAGATACGCCGAATCCGTGCCGCCCGAGAACGCTACAATCACCCGGCCCATCGCGGAAAGATCGGAGAACAGTTTCCGCTCCTTCTCCTCCAGCGATGCGCGGGTTGTCACACCTACCAGTGCCGCCATAAACACCAGTCTACTGGAGAAGCGGCGTCTCCGGTCCTTCCTCCGGTACGACGTCGCTCTCTGGGATTACACTTGCCGCCGCGACTTTGTCATCGGGCTCCAGATTCACCAGCCGTACACCCTGGGTCGACCGGCCCGCCTGACGGATCGTTGACGATTCGATGCGGATCATCTTGCCGTTCTGGCTGACGATCATGAGCTCCGAATCCTCCTTCACCGAAAGGATGCCCACCACGCGGCCCGTCTTGCTGGTCGTCTTCATATTGATGACGCCCTTGCCGCCGCGCGAGGTCAGCCGGTAGCTCTCCAGAGAAGTGCGCTTGCCATACCCGTTCTCGGCGATCGACAGGATCAGGCCGTCCTTATCGACGACTTCCATGCCCACCAGATAATCGCCGTCGGCGAGGGACATGGCACGCACACCGCGCGCCTGCCGGCCCATCGGGCGCACATCTTCTTCGCGGAACCGGATCGCCTGTCCTTCGTGCGACCCGAGGAAGATGTAGTTATCGCCCATCGTAATTTTCGCGCCGATCAGTTCGTCGCCCTCGTCCAGCGACACCGCGATGATGCCGCGCGACAACGGGTTATCGAACTCGGTCAGCTCGCTCTTTTTGATGACGCCGTGCTTGGTCACCATTACGATGTACTGGTTGGCGACAAAATCCTTCACGCTGAGGAAGGCCTTCGCCTCTTCGTCGTTTTGGAGATTGATCAGGTTGGTGAGGTGCTTGCCCTTCCCGATCGTCGTCGCGTCCGGAATCTCGTAGGCCTTCAGCCAGTAGACCCGTCCCCGCGTCGTGAAGATCAGGAGGTAGCTGTGCGTCGAAGCGACGATCAGCCGCTCGACAAAATCCTCCGCACGCGTGCCCATGCCGATCCGGCCCTTGCCGCCGCGCGTCTGCCGCCGGTAGGTATCGACGCTGGTGCGCTTCAGATAGCCGCCGCGCGTCACCGTAATCGCAACGTCTTCGACCGCCACCAGATCCTCGAGCCGGATCTCGCCCGTGTCCTCGATGATCTGCGTGCGGCGCTCGTCGCCGAAGTTCTTCTGCACTTCCTTCAGCTCTTTGACGATCAGGTCGCGCAGCACTTTGTCCGATCCGAGAATTTCGAGGTACTCCGCGATCCGGCGCTGAATCTCCGCGAGTTCGTCGAGGATCTTCTGCCGCTCCATCCCGGTGAGCCGCTGCAACTGCAGCTCGATGATGGCCTGCGACTGCTTTTCCGTGAACTGGAAGGCGCCGATCAACGACTCCTTCGCTTCCTTCGGGGACTTCGCCGCGCGAATCAGCCGGATGACTTCGTCCAGGTGATCGAGCGCCTTCTGGAAGCCGAGCAAAATGTGCTCGCGGTCGCGCGCCTTGCGGAGTTCGTACTCCGTCCGCCGCCGCACCACTTCGATGCGATGGTCGATGAAGTACTTCAGCATTTCGACCAGGCCGAGCTCACGCGGCTGGCCGTTGACGATCGACAGCATGATGATGCCGAAACCGACCTGCAGTTGCGTGTGCTTGTACAGGTTGTTGAGGATCACCTCGGCCTGCTCGCCGCGCCTCAGCTCGAAGACGATCCGCATGCCGTCGCGATCGCTCTCGTCACGGATGTCGCCGATGCCTTCCAGCTTTTTCTCGTTAACCAGCGCGCTCGCCGCTTCGATCAATCGCGATTTGTTCACCTGGTACGGAATCTCCGTAACGATGATCTGCTCGCGGTCCTTGCCCATCTTCTCGATCGACGCCTTGGCGCGCAATTTCAACTGGCCGCGCCCCTTAATGAAGGCGTCCATGATTCCCTGTCGGCCCAGGATGAAGCCCCCGGTCGGAAAGTCGGGACCCTGGACGAATTCCATGATCTTGGCGAGGTTCGCGCCCGGATGCTGGATCAGGTGAATTGTCGCGTTGATGATCTCGTTCAGGTTGTGCGGCGGAATGTTGGTCGCCATGCCGACCGCGATTCCGCTCGACCCGTTGACGAGGAGATTCGGAACGCGCGTCGGAAGAACTTCGGGCTCGCTTTCGGTATCGTCGTAGTTCGGCTTGAAATCGACCGTCTCTTTGTCGATGTCTTCGAGCAGCGCGGTGGCGAACTTCGAAAGCCGCGCTTCGGTGTACCGCATCGCCGCCGGCGGATCGCCATCGACCGAACCGAAATTCCCCTGCCCGTCGACCAGCGGATACCGCATCGCGAACGGCTGCGCCATGCGTACCAATGAATCGTAAATCGCCGAATCGCCGTGCGGGTGGTACTTACCCATCACCTGCCCGGTGATCTTTGCGGATTTCGTGGTCGGGCGATTGGGCGCGAGGCCCATCTCATGCATTCCGTAGAGGATGCGCCGGTGCACCGGCTTCAACCCGTCGCGAATATCCGGCAGCGCGCGCCCCACGATCACGCTCATCGCGTAATCGAGGTACGACTGCTTCATCTCGTCTTCGATATTGACGGGAATCAGATTTCTGCGTCCGCCGTCGCCAGCCATCCCGGACACATTCGACGGCTCGTCGGGTGGGGGCGCAGGAGGACCCTGCGGTGGTTGTTCCTGGTCTGCCAAGTTTTGCTCCTAGTAGAGGTAAGTCTTATTTTACCAAGAATTTAGTCAGCAGAGAAGGGGTTGACAAAGTAGGCGCCGCTAAGGCGCCTACCACCTTATTTTTGCAGGGAAAAACTCGCCGATCAGTTCTTCGTAATATGGGCGCAATTCGGCCACGTCCGGCGGTGCCGCACTCTTCGAATACAGGTCGTAGGGGTTGAATTTCTGCACCCACGGCAGCATCCGGCGATCCTTATCATTCATGAGGTAGCTGTACGCCCCCTCGCGATGCCACGGGTAGAAGGAGTGGTAGCGGATCATGTACAGCCCCTCTTCGGGAAGGTAGTCCTTCACGACGTGGTAGAGGTATTCGTCGTGACCCCAGGAGAGATCGACGTTCTCCAGACCGCAGCCTTCCTCATAGACGCCGAGCCGCGTCTGATACTCCGGAACCGCGGCGTCGGGATTGGCCGAGAAGAACTCCGGAAAAACGATCTTGTTCGACCACGCACAACCGACAGGGAATGTGTCGCCGACGACCGCCCATTGCGGTTCGCCGTACAGGCAGAGCGTCTTCCCCAGATCATGCAAAAAGCCGGTGAGGATCATCCAGCGCGGATGACCGTCGCGCCGTATGGCTTCCGAGGTCTGCATCAGGTGCTGGATCTGCGAAAGATCGGTGTCGGGATCGCTCTCGTCCACCAATGTATTGAGGTATTCGCACGCCTCCCAGATGCCCATCTCGGCGCGCGTCCTGGCGCCGTACTTCTCGCGCATCTTCCGCGCGAACTCGCGCGTCTGCTTCGCGTGATTCTCCCGGTAAAACTCGCGCACGCCGGCCGGCGCCGAGTCGTCGAATTTCCGGAAGTCCTCCGCCTTGCGATTCGGGTCGTACCGCTCGCCTACGAAATCATCCCACTGCTCCAGCTTATGTGCAGTCCCCATGCCGTCTAGTATATGACTTCGGCGCGGCGATTCAAGCGGGCAAAATTCCGGCGGGTACCTCCTCCGTCATAAAACGCTCCACCGTCCGGAGTAGTTCGTCCGGCGCGATCGGTTTGGCGAGCGTTGCGGACGCGCCCAGCAGCCCCGCCGCCTTCAGGAAACTTCCGCCAAAAGCGCCGGAAATCGCGATTACCGGCAGCTTCGGCCGCTGCGCGTGCAGCAGGGTGACCGTCTCCAGTCCCTCCTGTTCGGGCATCACCAGATCGGTAATCACCAGGTCCACCGCCTGTGACTCCAGGGCTTCCATTCCGGCCTTGCCGTCCGCCGCAACCAGGACCCGATAGCCGGCGCCGCTCAAGACCAGTTGTAGCAATCCCCTGACTTTCGCATCGTCGTCGATCACCAGAATGGTACGCCCCGCCGACGAAATTCTCAGGACATCGCGCACTTTCGACGACAGTTCGTCGGGACTGAACGGTTTGGGCAAATACTCCGTGCCGGATTCGAGACACCCTTGCCGCGCGATCGCGTCCCCGGAATAACCGGACATGTAGAGCACCTTCAGCCCCGAACGTTTGTTCAACAGTTGATCCGCCAACTCGCGGCCGTTCATTCCGGGCATGATCACATCCGTCACCAGCAGATCGATCGTCCCAGGGTAATTGTTGCTGATCGCGAGCGCGTGGCCGGCATCCTCCGCTTCGAGCAACCGATAGCCCTGCAGCTTCAAAATCGACGAGGCCAACCGCCGGACGTCCGCCTGGTCTTCCACGAGCAGCAGCATGGCGTCACGCTCCGCCGCTTTTCCGGAGTTCCGTACCCTGGTATGCAGCATCACGGCCGGTCCAGCGGTGGCCGGAAACCAGACGTGGAACGTCGAGCCGTGGCCCGGTTCGGAATCGATTTCGATCCACCCGCCCGACTGCTGCACGATTCCATACGTTGTGCAAAGGCCGAGACCGGTGCCGTGCCCAACGCCCTTCGTCGTAAAGAACGGCTCGAAGATCTTCGCCAGCACGTCCGGCGTCATCCCAATGCCCGTGTCGGAGACCGACAAGACGACGTATGTTCCCGCCTTCGCCTGCGGATCGCGCCCGGCGGCAGCCAGCTCGTCCAGGACCGCCTTTCGTGTCCCGATCTCGATCCTCCCGCCCGACGGCATCGCGTCGCGCGCGTTGATCGTGAGGTTCATCAGGACCTGATCCATCTGCCCCGGATCCGCCATGATCTGCGGCAGGTCGTCGGCCCCGCGGGTCACGATTTCGACCTGCTCGCCGATCAATCGGCGCAACATCTTGCCGGAATCCTGCAACATCTGATTGAGGCACACCGCCCGCGGCGTCCCCAGTTGCTTGCGGCTGAACATCAACAATTGCCCGGTTAGCGAGGCCGCCCGCTCACCTGCGGACCGAATCTCGCGCAGCCCATCCTCGAGTTCGCTTTCCGGCGGCGCTTCCGGCAGCAGCATGTCGCAATAACCGTTAATCACGGTCAGGTAATTATTGAAATCGTGCGCCACCCCGCCCGCCAGCCGCCCGACGCTATCCATTTTCTGCGATTGGCGGAGTTGCTCCTCCAGTAACAGGCGTTGTTCGGCCGCGCGCTTGTGCTCGGTCACATCCTGAAAGAAAACCAGCGTGGCGGGACGCTCGTTGTACTCGATCGCCGTCGCGGTTACGGTGGCGCAACCTTCCCGTCCATCCAGCCGTACGTACCGGCGTTCCGCATACGGGGCTTCCTTTCCCTGACGGTGCAGCCGTGCTCGCCGGGACACTTCGTCGCGCTCCTCGGGGGCGGTGAATTGCAGCAATGATCTACCGATTAGTTCTTGCTCCCGGGCCGCTCCCAAAAGGCCCAGCGCCGTCGGATTCGCATACAGGATCTCCAGACCGTCAACCACCAGGATCCCGTAGGGAGCGTTCTCCACCACCTGCCGCAATCGCGCCTCGCTCCGGCTCAACTCCAATTCCGAAAGTTTGCGCTCGCTGATGTCGCGAATGATCGCCTGCCGGTAGATTTTCTTTTCCACCTCGAGCGTGCGAACCCTCATTTCTATCGGAAATTCCCGTCCGTCGCGCGCCCGGTGGAGCGTTTCGAAGATCAGGGAATTGCGCTCTCCGGCCAGGCGCCAGTCTGCCTCGAAATCCGGCCGCGCCGAGGGCGCCCGCAACTCGCACAGATTCTTCCGCCCGAGTTCCTCGATTGGATAGCCGTACGTGTCCGCCGCGCGATCGTTCGCGCGGAGAATCGCCCCATCCGGCCCCAGGAGAAGGATCACGTCGTTGGCGAACCGGCTCAGATAATCGTACTGCTCCGAGAGTGCTTCATGCGCCCGCTCCGATTCGTAGAGTTGCAAATAGGCCGCAACCTGATGGCGCCTCCACAACACGAACAACAGCGCGCCCAAAGCGAGCGCAAGCGACGCCGCCGCCACGCCGAACATCGTATTGTCCCGCTGAAACGGCTCCCATGCCTCCTCGGAATTCATCTGGGCAATCAGGTACCAGTCGCTCTCCGGCACGCGGCGCACCGCCGCAAAAACCGGCGAGCCTCCCTCGCTCATCGCCTGCAAATTGCCCCGCGCTCCCGCCACCGCCATCACGGAAGCAAGATCACGGCGCGACATTGGCACGCGATACCGCATCGCGCTCCCCGGACGGTCCCGTAGTTCCGTCAGGTATAGCACCGAATCCTTCTCCCGGCGCACGAGGATCACCTCGCCGGTGCGCGAGGGCACCGGCCACATCCGCAGCGCCCCGATATACTCCCGCGGATCGATCGAGAGCATCACTCCACCGAAAATCGGCGCCCCCGGCCCAGAGCGCAGCGGCACATTCACCCCGAAGTACGCCTCCGGAGCTGCTTCCTCCATATGAAGATCGCGCTCCACGATATCGCCTGTCCGCATCAGCGTTTCAATCAATCCGCGGAAGTGCTTGCTGTCGCCGAGTAGCCGGCCCTGATACATCGGGACGTGGCCGGCCGGATCCACCAGCACCGCACCCGCGTAGTTCATATTCCGGCAGATCGATGCCAGGAAACCCGCCGCCCGGGCGCGCTCTTCGGCAGATGCCCGTCCGTCGATCACGCGCGCGAAGGCGCTTTGCGCCAGCGGATCTTCCATTAAGGTGCGCGCCTCGCCCATGCGCTCGCGCCGCCACTCGCTGATCTTGCGAACCTTGCTATCCGCGATCGCCAGCAAGCGGCTATTCACTTCGCTTTCGAAGGCCGCTTTCTGGCGTACGTGGAAGGTCCAGCCGGTAAGTCCGATTGCGGCGGTGAGCATTGCCAGCAGCCCGAACAAAAGGTACGGCGCTCGTGCGGAAGCGCGAAGCGCCTTCCCCGGGCCGGAGGGGGGTTCATACATTCCGAATACTCCCAGCATATCAGACCATATCGTCCTGTTCGCCGAAAACACCGAAGTCGTTAACCGCCGGGCCGCCCGGAAGTACTCCGCGGAGGTGCGAAGATACCGGTATGGGCCCTCCCCTCTCGCGCCGTCGCTGGATTTCCGCCGCGGCGGCTTTCCTCTTCCGCGCCCGTGCCCAGGAACCCGACTTCGTCTGCCCGATGGATCGCGAGGTACGCTCCAAAGCTCCCGGAGTCTGCCCCCGCTGCGGCATGACGCTGGTCGCCGGACTGCCCATGCCGGTCGAATACCCGATGGAATTCCGCGCCGATCCGCCGTCAATCCCGGCCCGCCGCGACATCACCGTCGAGTTCCGCGTGCTCGACCCGAAAACCGGACGGCCCGTCACCCGCTTCGAGATCATCCACGAGAAGCTCTTCCACCTCTTCCTGGTGAGCCAGGACCTCGCTCATTTTTCCCACGAACACCCTGTGCTCGGTCCTTCCGGCTGGTTCCGCCTCAAGACCCGACTCCCGAAGCCCGGTACCTATCGGCTGCTCGCCGATTTCGACCCGGCCGGAGGTACGCCCCAGCTCGCCGCCCGCACCTTCTCGACCGCCGGATGGATCGCGCCCCTGGCCGGCGGCATCCCGCACCCGCCGCAGGATCTCTCGCCGCAGCACGGCACAAATCTCGAAGTCGCGCTTGCGCTCGATCCCGACCCGCCGATCGCCGGACGCAAGACGATGCTCTTCTTCCGCATTTCGCCCGCCGAGGGGCTTGAGCAGTTCATCGGCGCGTGGGCTCATCTGCTCGCCGTCAGCAACGACCTGATCGACACGATCCACAGCCATCCGTTCCTCGCCGACGGCGGCCCCGC
>JAOAPT010000695.1 GCA_025463045.1 Candidatus Solibacter sp. | reverse complement strand
GCAAATGATGATCGGGCGATCGATCAGGCTTCTTGGCGGAATCCTGGGCATTGGCAACTGCCAGCGCCGAGAGACCCGCCAGTGCCGCCGACCCGGCGTGAAACATGCCTCGCCGGGTGATTCGATGGTTTTGAGTCGTTTCCTCCATGATGATGTACCTTCCCTTTCTGAGATGTGCTTTTTGCGTCTGCTGTCGTCCTAGAATCCGTATGTGAGATATGCGAACGGATAACCGTAATCCTTCCCGGGCGAGACCGTCTTCAGAAACCGGCCTGAAAATAGGCGGCCATAGCCGAATCCCGCTGTGATACTTTTGTGGACCTGATACTGAGCAATGAGGTCGACTTCCTGGCCGATGTGGCGGCTGGGCGCAGCGGGATCCGCGGGTATGGAGATCGCGCCGTTATTTGCGTAGAGCGCGTCATGGGTTGTCGCGAGCCAGAAGTTTTCGTAGGCCTGGCGCAACTTCCATTTCTTACCGATCGTTTCCTCTACGCCTGCGCGTACTTGTTGAATGTTTTTCCGGCCGAACTGGTCCGCGAAGCCGAGCTTGTCGTGATTCGAAGGATAGAGCTGATCAAACGTGCTCCAGGTATGTCCGCTCGGATTCCTGGTTCCCGAGGCGTAATTCGATTCGACGAAGATCCGCGGTGACGCCGGCACACCTCGAAACGTTCGGCCCAGGCTCCAGTATCCGGCCCACGTCCGGATCGAGTTCGGGCCCAGTGAACCGGTCTGCCGGTCCATCTCGATGTCATAGTCGAATGCGGCCGGCAATGTGCCCGCCACATGCAGGCCGATGGTGACCTCGTTGAGATGACCACGGTTGGCAGTTTCGGGAAGTCCCGCGTTCGCCGGAGCAACCCGCCACAGAACGTAGGGCTCCAATGTCGCTTTCGGAATCGCATTCTTGAAGCTGCCGTACACGCCGTACAGGTTGTTCCCCGCCAGGTGATGGTCCATCGCCCCGTCCACCTCAATCACGACCGATGAGGCAAAGAGGCTCACCTTATATCCGTTCTGATGCACATCCAGGCGCACCGCATCGAACGTACGGGCTGCGTTGGTCCAGTCGGATGGTCCGATCACGCGTTCATCGCCGAAAGCCAGAACCTGACGGCCGACCACGGCGTCCACCCAGCCTTCCTTTCCACTGCCAATCTGAACATATGCCTGGCGGATATCCCACGTGTTCTGATACGGAAATGCATCGGGCACGTGTTGATTGAAAAAGACGCGAGAGTCCTGTGTCTCGCCAAAGAGAGTGAGCCATTTCGACGGCTGGATTGTGACGTTAAACCGGACACGGGTCAGCAGATAGGTATCGTTCGTTGTTGTGTACGCCATGCCATCCTCGCTTTCGAAGCGAGTCCGAAATTCACCGCCGAATCGAAGCCAGCGAGGTAAGGCGTGATTCAATCTCTCAACCGGGAACAGCCAGTTTCCGGACTTGGATCCATCGTCCGCGGCTCCAGACGAGGGCTCTTTACTGTCCGTTGGCTGTGCAAGCGCTCCGCTCACGCAAAGCAGCGAAATGAACGTGACCACAATTCTGATTGCCATCACTGCCGTCCCAGGTAGATGCAACCGCGGGGCCAAAACCTAGGCTAGCCGTTTCTTTACCGACTTGCTTACACGTGACCCTATCGAGGCACGCCTTCGTCAACGCGTGTCGACATAGCGTCCCGCCCGTCAGAACATTGCCCATGAATGCTTCAACCTTCAGGCGACTAGTCTGGCAAGCATCGTGCACAACGCACGGCGAGGACAGTCATGAAAACCGATACCCCCAATCGATCGATCATCGCCTTGGCCGGCGTGCTCATGCAGGTGGCGCTGGGCGCTGTATACGCGTGGAGCGTTTTTCGTATTCCCCTGACTCAAACATACGGCTGGACTGTTTCCCAAGTGACCGCGGCGTTCGAGCTCGCCATCCTGGTGCTCGGGTTCGCCGCCTTTGGCGGCGGACTTTGGATGAGGCGCACGGGCCCTCGTCCAGTCGCTATCGCCGCCGCAGTGCTATATGGGCTCGGCACCGCCCTGGCAGGGATGTCACACAGCTTGACCGCCCTCTATCTCACTTACGGCGTACTCGGGGGCGTGGGTCTTGGTCTCGGATACATCGTTCCGATTGCGACCTTGGTGAAGTGGTTTCCAGACAAGCGAGGGATGATCACTGGCATTGCGGTGGCGGGATTCGGCGCCGGAGCGCTGATCACTGCGCCGATCGCCCAACACTTGATTGCGTCGGTTGGAGTCTCGAGTACATTCGTGATTCTCGGTATCGCCTATTTCGCAATTATCATGCTGGCCGCGGTCGTAATGAAGAATCCGCCCGAAGGATATGCGCCCACGGGCCTCCGCCCTTCCGGCGCGCGCGGCGTATCAGCGGAGGCCTTTACACTTCGGCAGGCCCTCGGCACCTGGCAGTGGTACGGATTGTGGCTGACTCTGTTCCTGAACAGCGTGGCGGGGATCGCCATCATCTCGCAGGCGTCCCCCATGGCTCAAGAAATTTCCCACGCCAGTGTCGCCGCCGCGGCTGGCCTGGTTGGTATCATCTCGATCGCCAACGGGTCCGGCCGATTCCTGTGGGCGTGGCTTTCTGATGCCATCGGTCGAAAGGCCGTATTCCTGACGATGTTCCTTCTGCAGGCTGTGGCCTTCCTGCTCCTTTCGCATGAGTCGGAGTTCGTAGCACTGGCAGTTCTGGCGTTTGTAATCCTGCTCTGCTATGGCGGCGGCTTTGGCACGATGCCATCGTTTGCCACGGACTATTTCGGCGCCAAGGACATCGGCTCGATCTATGGTCTCATGCTGACGGCTTGGGGAGCGGCTGCAGTTGTCGGCCCCACGTTCATCGCCCAGGTTCGACAGGCGACCGGCCACTACCAGGGTGCTCTGAGCGTCATGGCGCTAGTTGCGCTATTGAGTGCGATCGTTCCTCTGCTTCTGCATCCGCCGGCCCTGCGTCGTGCCTCATCCGCGAAGGATGGCGAACTGCCGTCGGGCGCTGGATCACGTCGTGAAATCAACGGGCGGGGCGGAGATGCGGCTGCCTGACGATCCGTCGACCCGGGTCGAACATTCGACAAGCTGATTCTCGTCAGGGAGCTTGGAAGGGTTCCCGGCTTGGAAGGCGATGCTCAGTCGGAGAACAATGTTCCGAGTTGCCGCCCAGCTGGCTCCGACCCTTCTTATGGCCGCTCGTGACGATAGCTCCACCATGCTGCCGCGGAGCTCGTCTTCGGACGTCCGAAGGATGGTGCGGTTCCCGGAAAAGCGCGAGTTGATCCTCCTGACGGATCGGTGCCCCGCAACTGGAAACGCCGTTGCACTACCTCCGGCAGGACTTTACTCCCAACGAAGCATTCTTCGTGCGATGCATGTGGCCGGCATTCCGACACAGGTTGACACGCGCTCCTTCCGGCTTCGAGTCGATGGCCACGTCCAGCGCCCGTTGTCACTCTCCCTGGATGATCTGCGGCGGCGCTTCGAGCCAGTGTCTGTCAGGCGGCTCCGCCCGGACATCCGTGATTGGACGGAGGCGCCTAAGCATAAATTATGCCGGAGAAATACCAGTTTGAGATTCTGATTATCGGGAGCGGTGAGGCGGGCAAGTATCTGGCCTGGACAATGGCGAAGGCTGGCCGGCGAACTGCCCTGGTCGAGCGTGGACTCATCGGCGGGTCGTGTCCGAACATCGCTTGCCTGCCGAGCAAGAACATCATTCACAGCGCCAAGGTCGCGGAGCTGACGCGACGCGCGGCGGAATTTGGAATCGCAACCGGACCTGTAACGATCGATATGGCCGGGGTGCGCTCGCGGAAGCGCCAGATGGTTGATGGTCTCATCCAACTTCACCTCGACCGTTACAAAGCCAGCGGCGCCGAGTTGATCCTCGGTGAGGCACGCTTCGTGGCCAGTAGGACCGTCGAGGTGAAAACGAAAGACGGGAGCGTGCGCATTCTTTCCGGCGATCAGGTGTTCGTAAACGTCGGGACACACGCAGCCATTCCAGATGTACCCGGTCTCAAAGCGGCCAAACCGCTGACCCACGTCGAAGCGTTGGAACTGGATCATGTACCCGAGCACCTGGTTGTGCTCGGCGGAGGCTTCGTCGGGCTCGAATTCGCTCAGGCAATGCGGCGATTCGGAAGCCGTGTGACTGTGGTGGAACGCGGGTCGCAGCTCGCGGGCCGCGAAGACGCCGACGTTGCTGAAGAAATCCTCCGGTTATTCCGGGACGACGGCATCGAAGTCCTTCTAAGGACCGATCTCCTGGAAGTGGAGGGCTTGTCCGGTCAAGGGATTAAGGCGCGCCTGCGAAATCAGCAGGGGGAGCATTCCGTGGAAGGGTCCGATCTTTTGGTTGCGGTTGGACGAGTTCCGAACACGCAACCTCTGGGATTGGAGAAGACTGGCGTCGAAATGGACGACCGCGGCTATATTCGAGTGAACGAACGGCTACAGTCAACCGCGCCGGGCGTATGGGCTATGGGCGAATGCGCCGGCAGTCCTCATTTCACCCATGTCGCGTTCGATGATTTCCGAATTGTGCACGACAACCTTACCGGCGGAAACCGAACGACTCAGGGCCGGCTTGTGCCGTTCTGCCTTTTTACCGACCCGGAATTGGCGCGGGTGGGTCTGAGCGAAACCGAAGCCCGGACGCTGGCGATGCCCTACCGGCTCGCAAGAATTCCGATGGCAGCCGTGCTCCGCACGCGAACACTGTC
>JAOAPT010000690.1 GCA_025463045.1 Candidatus Solibacter sp. | reverse complement strand
GATGTATTGCCTGATTGCCGCCGAAGCCGCGATTTTCACGATCTTTGTTGTTGCGTACCTCTTCTACATTGGCAAGAGCGCTGCCGGCCCCCAGCCGCGCGATGTCCTCACTCCACCAATACTCTTCACGGTCTGTTTGATTTCCAGCAGCCTGACGATTCATATCGCCCTACGATCGCTGAGGATCGGGAACGTGCGCTCCTTCGGCCTGTATTGGCTTCTGACGATCGCGCTTGGAGCGATCTTCCTCGCGGGCACAGTTCGTGAGTGGCGCCACCTGATCTATGACGAAGGCCTGACGATCCAGACCAACCTGTTCGGGACCACCTACTACTCACTCGTCGGCCTGCACGCGTTTCACGTGACGGTCGGCCTGATTGCTCTCGCGACGGTTTCACTCTTCACGTTCTTTGGACACGTCAGACAGGAGCACGCCGAACACGCCGAGGTTCTGTCGATGTATTGGCACTTCGTGGATGTGGTGTGGGTCGTCGTCTTCCTGGTTGTATACATTGTCGGGCGCTGAGGGCGCTGAGGGGATGAGAATGCCTGTCGAACGATTTGACGAAACCAGCGAGCGAAGGCCGGCCGGTGTCGAGTTGCCGGCGCCCACGCCGTGGCCGATTGTCCTTGCGTTCGGCACTACGCTGCTGTTTGCGGGATTGGTTACCACCGGAGCCATCAGTGTGCTCGGCGCCGTCATTTCCATCTCCGGCGCCATCGGTTGGTTTCGGGATGTCTTGCCGCACGAGGCCCACGAATCCATTCCGGTGTTGCGGCAAGTGCCGTGCGTCACCACGACGCGGTCCGAAGTAGCGCGAGTGGGGACCGCGAACGAATTACAGCGAGCCTGGCTGCCGATAGAGATCCATCCAATCTCGGCGGGAGTCAAGGGCGGTCTGGCTGGAAGCGTGGCCATGGCCGTCCTGGCCATGCTTTACGGTGTCTTGAGTCACAAGAGCATTTGGTATCCGATCAATCTCCTGGCTGCCGGATTCTTCCCCGCGGCCATAAGAGCAACCACCGCTCAACTCGATGCATTTCATCCACGCGCCTTCCTGATCGCCGTTCCGATTCACCTGGTCACGTCCCTGCTCGTCGGGTTGCTCTACGGCGCGATGCTACCGATGCTTCCGCGGCGCCCCATTCTGCTGGGAGGCTTCATCGCGCCACTGCTGTGGTCCGGGCTGATTCACAGCATTCTTGGCATCGTGAATCCAGTGCTTCACCAGCGTATCGACTGGCCGTGGTTTGTGGCGTCGCAGGTGGGATTTGGAATTGTCGCCGGCATCGTGGTTGCGCGGCAGCAGCGCATACGTACGTGGCAGCGCCTGCCTCTCGCACTCCGCATGGGGATCGAAGCCACCGGATTGGCCGACGACATCCCGCGAGAGGACGAACCGCGATGAAGCTTTCGGCAGCCCTTTTCGCCGCATCCATGCTGGCGGCCACCGCTTGCAGCACCCGCGACCGTGCACCCGGACGCCCGCCCGCAAATTCGCCGTTCAGCCTCCTGTACGCAAAGAACTGCGCCGGATGCCATGGCCTCGATGGAAAAGGCGGCGCCGCCCTCGGACTTGCCGATCCGGTTTACCTCGCGATCGCCGACGATGCAACCATTCGCCGCATCACCGCCACCGGAGTTCCAGGAACCGCGATGCCGGCATTTGCCCAGCAGTCCGGGGGCATGTTGACCGACGAACAGATCAATGACATTGTCCGCGGAATTCGCGCCGGCTGGGCTTCGCCGAATGCTCTGGCCGTTGCCAATCCTCCTCCATACGCCGCGCAGGCTTCCGGCGATCCGAAGCGCGGGGAAGCCGCGTATGCCGTCTATTGCTCGTCGTGTCACGGCGCCAGCGGCCGCGGAGGCGGGCGAGCCGGGGCGATTGTGGATCGTTCGTATCTCGCACTGATAAGCGACCAGGGCCTCCGCACGCATGTGATTGTCGGACGGCCCGACTTGGGCGCGCCCGATTGGCGTGGTGACGTGCCCGGCAAACCGATGTCGCCCGAAGATATCTCGGATGTCGTAGCCTGGCTTGCCGCACAGCGCCAACTGAAGGGAGGAAGTCAGTGACCTCAACCGGCGAACTTTCGCGGCGTAGCGTATTGATGAAGCTCGGAATCCTATTCAACGGGGCCGTCGGTATGCTGCTGGCGGTGCCGATCGTGGGTTACCTCCTATCTCCCGTGATTCGCCAGCGTAGGTACGAATCCTGGCTCTCGCTTGGCCCGCTTGCTCATTTCCCCCCGGGCCAGACACGCTTGGCGACTTATCGCAATCCAATCGTGAATCCGTCCGATGGGGAGACTGCGAATATCCCCTGCTGGGTGCGCAATGTCGATGGTGAGAAGTTCCAGGTTTTTGCGATCAATTGCGCCCATCTCGGATGCCCGGTCCGTTGGTTCCCGCAGTCCAGCCTGTTCATGTGCCCTTGCCACGGTGGAGTCTACTATGCGGACGGCAACCGTGCCTCCGGTCCTCCAGAGCGTGGCTTGTTCGAATATCGTTACAAGGTTGAGCAGGGGCATTTGCTTGTTCAAGCGGGTGAGATGCCGACGACAGGATCACCGACTGCCAACCTTACGAACATCTCCGTCGGGAGGCCGCCATGCGCCTGATCAACATGGGCATAGTGAAAAGGATGGGCGCCTGGTTCGATGAGCGCCTCGATCTCGCGACTTCGGTCCTCCACACGATGGAGCACCCGGTCCCGCGTCAGACCGCAAGCTGGGCCTATGTTTTTGGCAGTGCCGCGCTAACTGTGTTCGCCCTCCAGTTGGTCACCGGCATTCTCCTCGCGCTCCTTTATGTGCCCTCGGCGGGAGAAGCATGGAACAGTCTGCAGACCCTCAACCACCAGGTCACTCTCGGCTGGTTCATTCGCGCGTTGCATGGTTGGGGCTCGAATTTCATGGTCGCGATTGTCCTGATCCACATGGTGCAAGTGTTCCTGTTCGGAGCATACAAATTTCCAAGAGAACTCACATGGATCGTTGGTGTTCTGCTTTTGCTG
>JAOAPT010000672.1 GCA_025463045.1 Candidatus Solibacter sp. | reverse complement strand
CGGCGCGTCGAGAACGCGCCGCTATCGAGGCGGACTCGCGAGATATCGATGAGTTGTCGCGCATAGAGGACAGCGCAAGACCAGCCCGACCCAAGGATCAACGATAATTGTTACTTCCCGCGCGCCTGCTCGGAGACCAGCAAATTCGCCAGCATTCGGGAATGCGGGCCGCCGGGCAGCATGGAGATTCGGGCACTGCCTGCGAGGATGCGCTGCGTCTCCAGGACATCGAAGAGCGCGTGCGCGACCTCAGGCTCCTTGGCGATTTCCTGCAGCGCCTTGCCGAGTTCCATCGGGCGGACGGCGGCGGCCTTGGCGAACTCCACGGCGGCTTCCCGCTCGGCCGAACTCGTGATCACGCTGACCTGATTCGCACCCGCCTGGCGGATCGCGGAGGTCACTTGCCGCAGACGGTTGACCACTTTCTCTTCGATCTGGCGGATCATGCCGACGTCGCGGAAGTGGACCTTGCGGATATAGACGGAGCCGAGCTGATAGCCCCATGCCTGCGACTTGCCGGTGACCTCGTTGCGCACGGTCTGGCTCATCGTGTGTCTCGTTTCGAGCATCTCCGCGAGCTTCATGTTGCTCAGGCAGCGCACGGTGGCATTGCTCACGTTGGCGCGCAGCGAGCCGCGCGGATCGGTGTTCTTGAACAGGTAAGAGACGGGATCGCTGATCCACATTTCGTACCAGACACCGACGCCCATCGGGGCCCCTTCTTCGGAATTCACCGGCTGGCTGCGCAGGTATTCCTGGTCGAGCCGCAGATCGAGCGTATAGCAGGTGCCGAGCCAGTTCATCACGAATGCCGACACGCCGAGTTTGCCGGGAAGGAAGTGAAGACCGGGTTCGTCAATCACGCCGATGACTTTTCCGAACAGCATGTAGACCCGGCAGGTGCGCTCGGTAACGGTGGCGTAAATGCCGAAAATTCGCGCGAAGGCGAGCAGGACGGGCTCAAGCACGAAGGCGCCGATGAAGGCAAACAGCGCCGCGGTCAGAATGGAAACTACCGGTTGATCGCTCACTTGCCCGCCTCCAGATAAATCTGCTGTGCCTTGTCGAAAAGCGCGAGCCGCACATTGCGCAGGTACGCGCCGAGAATGTCGGGACCGGCCCGATGCAGCGTGCTGAGCTCTACGGCGAGCGATTTCACGGGCTCGACTTCGGCCTGTGCGCGCAGCGTCTCAATCTCGACAGCGCGCCGCGATTGCACGACGCGCTGGTCGGCGGCGGCCTGCGCGAGGCTGATGTCGCTGGATACCTGGTTATGCGCGGTATTGATCGCGGCGAGCGCCGATTCGACCTCGGCCGGTGGATCGATGCCGGTGATCAGCGAGGCATCGAGGATCACGCCGTAACGCGCCGGCGCGGAGCGGCATTCGTTATCCATGTACTCGTTCAGGTCGCGGAGATTCTTGCGGAGATCGTTGATCGAAATCCCGGTCATCTCGCTGCCCGGAAGCACAGCGGCGGCGGCGGCGCCGGATGCCTGGGTGATTGGCGGCGCGAGCGGCTCGTCCTTGGCTTCGAAGCTCGCGATGCGCTGACGCAGAACGGAGACGAAGTAGGCGAGCACATGAACGAAGGGCTTCTTGATGCCGAAGATGAAGGCGTACAGATTGGCTTCACTGACGCGGTAGCGGATCTGGCCCGTCAGTCCGGTATTGAGCTGATCTTTGGTGACGGCCTCGAGCTGCGTGCCGTTCTCGTTGGCCGCGGGATTCTCCAGATCGAGCGCCATGTTGACGGTCATGGTGGCGATGGAAACTTTGTGAATCCGCTCCCAAGGCATTTTGAAATACGGCCCGCCGGGCTGAATCACGCGCACCTGGGGATAAACGTAGCGCGATTTTTCTTCGGGGCGGAGCGCTTCCGAGATGGGGTCGTCAAGCGTGGTCTTATCGCTCGGGACGCGGACGGCGCGGCCGAAACTGGACTTCACGGCGCGCTCATTCTGATCGACGGTGTACACGCCCATCAGGAGAATCCTGAGTACAAACCAGGCCGCGAGGCCGATGAAAATACCGATCAGTGTCTGCATAGTTGCGAGCTCACGGGTAAGTATAGCGTTGCGCATGTTACCGTCGCGCATGTTACAACGACTGCATGAGAGTTCTTTTCATCGGCGGGACGGGCGTGATCAGCACGGCGTGTACAGCGCTGGCCGCGGCGCGCGGCATTTCATTGACGCTGGCGACCAGAGGGCGGAGACCGGCTAACCTGCCCGCCGGAGTGAAGACTCTGACGGTCGATATGGACGACGCGGCGGGAGCGGAGCGCGCGTTTGCCGGGCTGACGTTCGACGTGGTGGTGGACTGGATCGCATTCACGCCGGAACAGGTGGAACGCGACTTGCAGCTCTTCCGTGGGCGAACGCGGCATTACATCTTCATCAGTTCGGCGAGCGCGTATCAGAAGCCGTCGACGCACTATCTGATTACCGAATCGACGCCGCTGAGCAATCCCTTCTGGGACTACTCGCGGAACAAGATCGCCTGCGAGGAGCGCCTCCTTCGCGCGTGGCGCGACGAAGCGTTCCCGGTGACGATCGTGCGGCCGTCGTTGACCTATGGAGAGACGCAGCTTCCGCTGGCGGTCAACAGTTGGGCGAAATCGTTCACTGCGATCGACCGCATGCGGCGCGGCAAGAAGGTGATCGTGCCGGGAGACGGATCTTCGCTGTGGGTGATCACGCATAATACTGATTTCGCGAAGGGACTGGTTGGGCTGCTCGGGCACGAACAGGCGATCGGGCACGCCTTCCACATCACCACCGATGAGGTAATGACGTGGGATCAGTTCTACCGGATCGCGGGCGAGGCCGCGGGCGTCGAGCCGCAACTGGTGCACATCGCGTCGGACTTCATCGCAGCGTGTATTCCGGAGAAGCTCGGCGGACTGACGGGCGATAAGGCCGTGAGCGTGGTCTTCGATAACAGCAAGATCAAGCGCTTCGTGCCGGATTATTGCGCGACAGTGCGCTTCGGCGAGGGCATCCGGCGGACGATCGCGTGGTTCGATGCCGATCCCGCCCGGCAGCAGATCGACGACGAGGCAAATGCGCAATGGGATCGGCTGATTGAGTTGTACGAGAAAGGGCTCGCGAACGCAGTGGGTGCGATGCGGTAATGGCCGCTCTTCGGCCAACCGGTTGGCCGAACGCGATGCGACGCGCTAACGCCAAAGGACTTACCAAGGTCGTCTGGCCAATAATTGGCCGGAAATCTACAATTAAGGCATCTTGATCGAGCAGATTCGGCGGACTATCGAGCGGTACCGGATGTTCGAGCCGGGACAGCGCGTCGGCGTCGCGGTGTCGGGCGGCGCGGACTCGGTGTGTCTGCTGCACGCGCTAATCGAGTTGGGCGGACTGCGTCTGACGGTGTTGCATGTCGATCATCGGCTGCGCGGCGAGGAGTCGCGGGGCGACGCGGAGTTCGTTCGCGAACTGGCGGCGCGGTTCGGCCTGCCGTTCTGCCTGCGCGAAATCGATCTGCCGCCCGGCAATCTGGAGCAGGAAGCGCGAAAGGCCCGCCTTTCGTTTTTCCATGAGCAACTGGCGGAGTCGAGAGCCGACCGTGTCGCGCTCGGACACACGCGCAGCGATCAGGCGGAAACGGTGCTGTTTCGCCTTCTCCGAGGCAGCGGAACGGCCGGTCTGTCGGGAATCCGGCCGGTGACCGCGGAGGGGTTGGTCCGCCCGCTGATCGAGTTGGAGCGCGGCGAAATCGAGCGATATCTCCGTGAGCGGGGCATCTCCTGGCGGGAAGACTCCACGAACGCGGCGGGCGAATTCGCCCGGAATCGCATCCGCCGGGAACTGCTGCCGCAACTGGCGACAGAATGGAACCCGGGAATCGTCGAGACCCTGGCGCAGACGGCGGAAATCGCCCAAGGCGAAGAGGAGTATTGGAAGGACGAAGTGGACCGGCTCGCCGCGCAGCACCTGGGCGCCGGATCGGGCGGCGTGCTGGTGAAAGCCGGGGTGTTCGGTGAATTGCCGTTGGCGGCGGCGCGGCGGCTGGTGCGGCGGGCGATTGAGACGGCGAAGGGCGATCTCCGCGGAGTGGACTTCCGGCACGTCGAACGGGTCCTGGAAATGGCGGCGGCGGACGGCCCCGGACGCCTGCAGATTCCCGGCCTGGATGTTCGCCGCTCGTTCGAATGGATCCGGCTGGGGATCCCGATTTTGCGTAAGCCCTACAGTCTTATACCGGTTGTACCCGGAATTACGCCGATCCCCGGCACCGGTATGGGAATTTCGCTGGAACTGATTGAAAAATCGGAAACTTCTGCATTGACAGAGAACGTATATAATATTGGGATGGGTTGTCTCGACTGGGAGCGGCTGGCCGGTTCCCTCGAACTTCGGAACTGGCGGTTTGGCGACCGGTACCAGCCCATGGGCATTTCGGGCACAGAAAAGATCAAGACCCTGTTCCAGCTCCAACGAATTCCGGTATGGGAACGAGCGGAGTGGCCGGTGCTAACGGACGGTATGTCGATCGTCTGGACTCGCGGATTCGGTCCTGCGGCCGCATACGCGGCGGGGCCGGAAAGCAGTACGAGATTGAAAGTCGGCGAGGTTTCAATCCGGTGACGATTGCAGAATCGGGATGGCTGGGGACGGCGTCTAAAGAACAGACGGCCCGTACGGAGGTTTCGTGAATTCAAACATAAAGACACTGATTTTCTGGGTGGTTCTGATCTGTGTGGCGGTGCTTTTATTCGCCGTTGTCCGCACCAATCAAGGACCCAAGGAAGACTTGATCAGCTTCACCCAGTTCCTGGATAAAGTGAGAGGCGGCGAGGTGAAAGAAGTCACCATTGCCGACCGTGATGTCCACGGCCTCTACCAGAATCCCAACCAGGGATTCCACACTCAGATTCCAGCGAATTATCCGCAGCTTTACGAGTTGCTGGATAACAAGAAGGTAATTACCAATTTCAAGGACACGTCCTCGAACGGGTGGATCGCCATCCTGTTGAACGCGTCCCCGTTTATCGTGCTCCTGGCCTTCTGGATCTTCATGATGCGCCAGATGCAGAGCGGCGGAAACAAGGCGTTGAGCTTCGGCAAGAGCCGTGCGCGCCTGCATTCCACGCAGCAAAAGAAGGTCACGTTCAAAGATGTGGCCGGCGTGGAAGAAGCCAAGGAAGAGCTGCAGGAGATTATCGAATTCCTGCGCGAACCGCAGAAATTTCAGAAGCTTGGCGGACGCATCCCCAAGGGCGTGCTGCTGATCGGGCCTCCCGGAACGGGCAAGACCTTGCTGGCACGCGCGATTGCGGGCGAGGCGAGTGTACCGTTCTTCTCGATTTCCGGTTCGGATTTCGTGGAAATGTTCGTCGGCGTGGGCGCAAGCCGCGTGCGCGATCTGTTCGAGCAGGGCAAGAAGAATGCCCCGTGCATCATCTTCATCGACGAAATCGACGCGGTCGGACGCCATCGCGGCGCCGGACTTGGCGGCGGACACGATGAGCGCGAGCAGACGCTCAATCAATTGTTGGTGGAAATGGACGGGTTCGAATCTAACGAGGGCGTGATCCTGGTGGCTGCCACCAACCGTCCCGACGTGCTCGACCCGGCACTGCTCCGCCCCGGCCGTTTCGACCGCCGCGTGGTGGTTGGACGTCCCGATGTGCAGGGCCGCGAAGCGATCCTGCGGGTGCATACGAAGAAGATTCCGCTGGGTGACAACGTCGATCTCAGCGTGCTGGCTCGCGGAACACCCGGGCTGGCCGGTGCGGACCTCGCGAACCTGGTGAATGAAGCAGCCCTGAATGCGGCCCGGCAGAATCGCAAGGTCGTCATGATGCTCGATTTCGAACTCGCCAAGGACAAAATCCTGATGGGCGCGGAACGCAAGAGCATGGTGATGAGCGATGCTGAGAAGCGCAACACGGCGTACCACGAAGCTGGACACGCGCTGGTCGCGGCCATGCTGCCGAATGCCGACCCGCTGCATAAAGTCACGATCATCCCGCGCGGTATGGCGTTGGGCGTGACGATGCAGTTGCCGATCGACGACAAGCACTCGTACAACAAGGATTACCTGTTGGCGCAGCTTGCCATCCTGATGGCCGGCCGTATCGCCGAAGAGAAGTACATGCACCACATGACGACCGGCGCGGGCAACGATATCGAGCGCGCGACGGATCTGGCCCGCAAGATGGTTTGCGAGTGGGGCATGAGCGAACTTGGGCCGTTGAGCTACGGGAAGAAGGAAGAGCAGATCTTCCTGGGTCGCGAAATTTCACAGCATCGCGATTACTCCGAAGAGACCGCGATCCGCATCGACGAGCAGGTCAAGAAGCTCGTGCAGGGTGGATACGATACGGCAACGGGCGTGATCGATCAATACACCGAAGCGCTGGTGAAGATTGCCGAAACGCTGCTGATTCGCGAAATCCTGGACGGGAATGAAGTGATGCAGTTGATCAAGGGCCAGACGCTGGCGCCGCAAGCTCCGAAAGATTCGGGCGGCGATACCCAGCAGGTTCTGCGCCCCGACAGCGGCCGCCGCGTTCCCGGCTTGAACGAGGGCTCGGCGCCTGCGTGATTCCCGCGTTCCCGGTTTACCTGTTTGACATAGACGGCACTCTGCTGGATAGCGCCCAGGATATTTGCGGCGCTATCCAGCAAGTGCTGGATACCAACCCCTCCCCTCCTGTCACCTACGAATTCCTCAAGAGCTATATCGGCCGGCACCTCAACGATCTGTTTCTGGATATCTGGCCGGACGCTACTCCGGAAAACCTCGCAACGTTGCTCGCGGAGTATCGCAGCCATTATCCGGCGCGCGGTCACAAGCTGACCTCGATCTACCCGGGCGTAATGGAAGGGCTCGCGGCGCTCGGCGGGCGCAAGGGCACGGCGACTACGAAGGGCACGCCGACCACTCGTGCGATCCTCGAACAGTTCGGTTTGATCCAGTACTTCGATCACGTGCAGGGCACGGATGGCTTTCCGTGCAAACCGGCTCCCGACGTGATTTTCACGGCTTTGAAGGCGCTGGATGCGCGTCCGGAGGACTGTCTCTTCGTCGGCGATTCACCGGCCGACATGGAGGCCGGCCGTCGCGCCGGCGTGAAAACGTGCGCGGTCACTTACGGCTACGGCAAGCGCGAAGACCTCGCGGTCTTCACGCCCGATTACTGGGTCGACGACCTCCGTGCGCTGAGCGTGCAGACGGCGGCAATCCAGCCCGTCCGATAGAACATTTCTATCGCGCCCTTTCTTTCTTGACAGAATAGTTAAGCTCCCGCATAGTTGACCTACACTCGTCTACGCGCCACCTGGTGTATGTCGCGTCGTATTCTCCCTGTCTGAGTAGTCCCGTCCCTGGAGCACAAATGAGGCATCTTTCCGCGCTTGTAATCCTAGGTGTAACTGCGTGCGGGCTAAACGCCCAGCCGCATCCGACTGCCGATCT
>JAOAPT010000668.1 GCA_025463045.1 Candidatus Solibacter sp. | reverse complement strand
GGAGCAGGCTGTTCGGGGATTTCTAGCAGTATTCCTTGGGCCGTTGCGTTCATAGCTCAATTATCAGCTAGAACATTTCTTCCTCCAAATGTTTTGGAGTGCCGATACAGATTTCCTCACACCTTCTAACCGTCGCGGCTCCGATGAGTAAGTGACTTACTTCAGAATGCTGAACATGTTGGAGAACTCGTCCGTCCAGATGCGGAATGGGCGCTTCGGATGCAGCACCGTTGCGCGCTGCCGCAACTCCGGATGCGCGTCGGCCGTCGCCGAATCCATGATCAGCGTCCAGGAACAGGCGAAGCAGAAGGCGTCGTCATTCGGCGGTCTCCAGTGGTACACGAGGCCGAGTTTGTGGAAGGCGCTTGCCGCGCGTTCCATCACCGGCTCCAGGTCGAGATAAGAATTTGAGATGTTAACCGCCAGAATGCCGTTGGGCTTGAGGTGCCGGAAGTAGGTCGCGAAGGCCTCCTTCGTGATCAGGTGAACCGGCACGGAATCGCCAGAGAAGGCATCCATCACCAGCATGTCGAACTGCTGCGGCGGTTCGGATTCGAGCACGAGACGGCCGTCGCCCATCGCCACCTCGACGTTAGCGGCCGTGTCCTTGAGGTAGGTGAAATCGCGGTTGGCGATCTCCAGCACCTTGGGATTGATTTCGTAAATGCGCAGCGTGTCGCCGGCGCGTCCGTACGCGGCGAGTGTGCCGCAGCCCAGGCCGAGAATACCGATCCGCCGCGGCGTGCCTTCCTGTGCCGTCATCCCACGTCCGATGCCGCTCTGCGGGCAGAAATAGGTGACGGGCCGTTTACGATACTCGGCGCGCAGCATCTGCTGTCCGTGATTGATGACGCCGTGAATCAGCTTGCGCGCAGCATCATCATCGATGCGCGGATCGCCCTCGTCCTCCACGCGCAGCTGTCCGTAGAAGTTGCGCGCGACCACCAGGTAGCCGTCCACCATCTGGACCATGATTCCCCGGAGGAAGAAGAAGTAGCCGCCCAGCATCACGACCAGCACGACGATTCCGGTGCTCCGCCACATGTGCGGCGCGTGCCAGAGTTCGCGGGTGAACACGATGCCGGAGATCAGTGCGCAGAGCGCCAGCCCGATCGGGAATTCGTAATAGGCATGGAAGACATTGGGCGCGAGCAGGCCGACGAACAAGCCGCCCATCGCGCCGCCCACGGAGATCGTCACGTAGAAACCCGTCAGGTGGCGAGGGTGCGGTTTCAGCCGGACCAGCTCTCCGTGGCAAACCATGCAGCAGACGAACAGGCCGAAGGCGAGCAGGGCGATCACCAGCCGCAGGTCCATGCGCTCGTGTTCCGGCCACAGCCGGTACGACATGAAGGCGAGCGAGACGATCAGCAGCGGAACAAATACGGCGCGGTGATAGAGCCGCGGCGATTCGAAGCAGATGATGAAGCTCAGCAGGTAGGCGACCAGTGGGACGATCCAGAGGAACGGAATCGCCGCGACGTCCTGCGTGAGATGCGTGGTGACGGCAAGCAGCAGAATCGAAGCGGAGCCCGAGAGTCCGAGCCAGAGCAAGCGGGCGCTCCAGGAGGGAGCAGTGTCGGCGGCGCCCGCGCTGGCCGCCGCTTGCGGCCCACCCGCGGGGCTTTGGGCGGAGTTTCGCCAGGCCGTCAAGCCACACAGTACGGCGAAGCACACGAATGCGCCCGACCAGATCAGGCCTTGCGAGTGCGAAGGCAGATTGGGTTCGATCAGGAAGGGATAGGTGAGCAGCGCGAGCAGCGATGCCGCGTTCGAGAGCGCGAACAGGCGATACGGCATTCCGCCCTTGTGGGTTCGCGCGTACCACGCCTGCAGTAGTGGGCTGGTGGATGCGAGCAGGAAGTACGGCATCCCGACCGTAACGGAGAGCAGCGCGAGAATCGTCAACGAGGGATGTCCCAGCCCGCTGTGTTTCCAACTGGAATTCGGAATGATCGGCAGGGTGAGAATTCCGGCGGCGAGCAGCGCGATGTGCACCATCGCCTGGCGTCGCGGCGGCAGCCGGTTCAGCAGGTGGGCGTAGAGGTATCCGAGCAGCAGCACCAGTTGAAAGAACAGCATGCAGGTGCTCCACACCGCGGAAGAGCCGCCGAACCACGGCAGGATCATCTTGGCGATGACCGGCTGCACCTCAAACAGGAGGAATGCAGACAGGCAGATGGTAAGCGCGTAGAAAAGCATTCGGATCGGTACTCCCTAAGCTAACCGATTTACGCGCGCAAAAGTGCCTGCCGCGTTTGGGCGCACGCCACCGCCGCCGGAGCTACAGAGTGTCGGACGGTCCTGCGACCTTCTCGACTGTCCGCAACGATATGAGTGGTCAGAATCCACTGATTTCGACCCCAACCCAGGAGGGTAGCCAGGATAGGCGGGCACATTGGTGTAGCCAGCCAAATCAAAATTCAGTGGCAAGCGGCAGGTGATTGAGGCAACTCGCCAAAGCGCAGGCCGACGGTGCGCTCGGCCAGAGGGAGGGCCGGGGACGAGCTTGGCGGCGACGACGCAGCCGTGACCCACAACCATTTCATTTCACTAACGCTGCTGGCGCTCCGCGAGTGGCGCGAGAGGGCGGATGGCCTTCCATTTCTCGATGAAGGCGACGGCTGCATTCACGAAAGAGTCGGTCGCCGCGCGCCCGCGGCCGGCAGTCGCTTCGCGGGTATCGCGTTCGCTCCACACGCCGGTCGCCGTCATCTCGCGAGTGGATGTGTGCTTTCCGGTGTCCTTCGGCTTGAGAGCTTCGGCCAGAAACACCTGACTGGCGACTCGATCTCCTAAATTGACCTGGGGCAGTGCGCGGTTGAGGTGGTCGGGGAGAGTGAGATCGTTCTTGCCTGCCTTCGATAGATCGACCAGGCTTGGGATAAGGTACATGGCACTGCTGGTTTCACCGACACCGGCATGGCGATCGAACGGCAGTGGCGTGGCGCGGGTGGAGGGTCCGCCCGCCTGTCCCCCTTGCGTGGCCGTGTGTAGTTCCAGGGCGATCGCCGGTGTTTCCTGATTGATGCGGTCGGCGACATAGGCGGTGAGGTACTGATTGCCGGTGTGGGCATTGACGAACAGGATGCGGCGGAACCCATGATGGATGAGGCTTTGCACGGCCTCGAAATATACCCGTTGTGCGGTGTCGTGAGAGATCGTGATGGTGCCTGGGAATTCCATGTGATACGGGGAGATGCCCGGCAGAAGAATCGGAGCTACCAGTACATCGGTCTTTTGCGCGATGAGCTTGGCCTCCTCGACGCCGCTCAGGAAGTCAGTGCCAATGGGTGCTTGGGGTCCGTGTTCCTCGAGCGATGCGACCGGTATGATCACCATGTCGGTGCGCGTGAGAAGGTCCTGCACCTCGGGCCAAGTCATGTGCGGGAGAAAGTTCTTGACCTTCTCCTCATGCCAAAGAGGATTGGTCTGAGCGCGTACGGAAGAAGCCGCAACTAGCGCGGCAAGAAGAAGTGTATTGATTCTGCTGGACATTTGGAACATTGTACGCCCGCGGGCCCAGAGGAATACTAGAGAGACAGCACTCGCGCCCTCAGGTCCAGTAGTTGCGATCGAGCGAGCGGTACTGCACTGCCTCGGCGACGTGCTTGGAACTGACTGTCGGCGACCCACCGATATCGGCGATGGTGCGCGCGACCTTCAGAATGCGATCGTGCGCGCGCGCCGAAAGTCCCATCCGGCGCACCGCCATTTCGAGCGTCCGCTCGCCCGCATCGTCCAGCGCGCAGACCTTGCGGATGGCGCGCGACGGCATTCGCGAATTGTAGAATCCGCGCTCCTGCTGGACGGCCCGCGCGTTTTGCACGCGTGCGCGGATCTCGGCGGAGGATTCGGCGACGGTTTCGCCGCGTAGCTCTTTGAAGGGTACGGCGGGAACTTCGACGTGGATATCGATGCGGTCCAACAGGGGGCCGCTGATCTTTCCGAGATACTGCTGGATCTGTCCGGGAGTGCAGCGGCATTCGCGCGTGGTGTCGCCGTAGAACCCGCACTTACAGGGATTCATCGCGGCCACCAGCATGAAGTTCGAGGGGAAGTGCAAGGTCATTTGTGAGCGCGCGATGGTCAGCGAGCCATCTTCCAGCGGCTGCCGGAGCATCTCCAGCACGTCGCGCGGAAATTCCGGGAACTCGTCCAGAAACAGCATCCCGTTGTGCGCGAGGCTCGCTTCTCCCGGACGCGGCATGCCCGCGCCGCCGCCGATCAGGCCCGCGTCGGAAATCGTATGGTGCGGCGCACGGAAGGGGCGATCGTGCAGAAGTCCCGCGCCGTTTGGAAGGTGGCCGGCGATGCTGTGGACGCGCGTCGTTTCGATCGCTTCCTCAAACGTCAGCGGCGGCAGGATGCCGGCCAACCGCTTGGCGAGCATCGTCTTGCCCGAGCCTGGCGGGCCTATCATCAGCACGTTGTGCGCGCCGGCGGCGGCGACTTCAAGCGCGCGCTTCGCCATCGTCTGCCCGCGCACGTCGCGGAAATCGGGCGCGGACGATTCGGCCGTCGAGTGCCCGTTGCGCGCGGCCGTCAACGGCGCAAACTCCTGCGGCCGGTTGATGAGCGCGACCACCTCCGCCAGATACCGCACGCCGTAGACGTTGACGCCCTCCACCACCGCGGCTTCCGCCGCATTCTCCGCCGGGACGATCAAATTGAGGATGCCCTTTTCCCGCGCGCAGACGGCGATCGAAAGCGCCCCGCGGACCGGTCGGATCGCACCATCCAGCGACAACTCTCCTATAAGGATGTGGTGGTCGAGGGCAGTGACGGCGCCCATCGCGCCCAGAATGCCGAGCGCAACGGGCAGGTCGAAGCCCGCGCCTTCCTTGCGGACGTTCGCCGGAGCGAGATTGATCGTAATGCGTTTATTGGGATAGCCGAAGCCGGAGTTGATCAGCGCACTCTTGATGCGTTCGCGGCTCTCGCGCACCGCAACATCGGGCATTCCTACCATGACAGAGTCCCGCGCGTTGCCCGACGAGAACATGTCGACTTCGACATCGATCAGGTGAGCATCGATGCCGTAAACGGCGGCGCTCCGTGTTTTGAAAAGCGCCATGAGGTAAACCGCAGTATAAGTGATAGCGCCTGGAAAGAGTGGAAATTAACGCGTGAAGGGAATTTAATCAGGTGGTGGCCGAGGTGGGACTTGAACCCACACGCCCAGTGAAGTGCGCCGGATTTTGAGTCCGGTTCGTCTGCCAATTCCGACACTCGGCCACGGATTAGCTTAACAACCCCGAGTTTAGCATGACGGGCTACCGGAAGTTCACGCCCACCCGCACGCCCCAGTAGTGCACCGTCTCGTATCGCGTCGTGACGTGATCGCGGGCTTCGAGTTTGACTCCGACGTGCTTCGACGGCCAGATATTCACGCCGCCGCCGAAGTTGCCCAGGTTCGCGTGGCCATACCGAAAAAACAGCGTATAGCCGCCGGTCAGGTACGGGTCGATCTTCGCACCCTTCTTTCCATTGAAGTGGAAGTACCCATTGGACGAGAACACCCCCATGATGCTGCTCGAGAAATCCTCGCGGAATCCCAATCCCGCGAGTTCCGCGCCGGCTCCGATATGCGGGACGATGCGCGCCTCGCCGCCGATCCCGGGATTCAACGTCATCGCGGTATACCCGTTCGCCGTCGCACCTCCCGGGGCCAGGAATACGTAACCGTGCGAGGTCTGCGCCTCCACGGTACCGGCCAGGGCGAAGGCCGCGATTGCGAACATCTTCAGTAGTCTCATCTTTTCTCTCCCTAGTAAGACGCGTGAGCGCACCGGGTGTTGGCTCAAACGTGTTCAAATAGGGAGGAAAGAAATCAAGAAAATGGCTTTTCGGGGCGTAGATTATTTCTCCGTCGACTCGCTCTTCAGTGAGGAGGAGTTGATGGTCCGGCAGACCGCGCGGCGCTTCGCCGAGGAACGGATTCTACCGTTGATTCGCGATTGCTATCGCGACGCGCGCTTTCCCACGGAGTTGGTGCCGGAGATGGC
>JAOAPT010000663.1 GCA_025463045.1 Candidatus Solibacter sp. | reverse complement strand
CCAAATTACGACGGCCCTCCTCCAGCACTCGCTTTCGGTCGCTGCTTCCCAAAATCTCGATTTCCTCACACCTTCTAAGGGAGCGGTGGTCGCGTGACCACCGCTCCGTAACCGTCGCGGCTCCGATTGGTGTGTGTTCTTCAACGGAGCGTCGCGCGCCTTTCATGGTCGGCACTCCCTAGCGGTCGCGGCTCCGATTGGTTTTTCGACCCTGTCCTGCTAGCGCCCGCGCGCCGCGTCCAGCCGGATCTCGGCGAGTTTCACCCACGCCGCTGCGCGCGTGTTCTCGTCGAGCAGGTCCCTGAAGATCGCGCTCACCCGGTCGGGATCGACGCCGCCCGTCGCGGCCAGAAACGCGCCGAGCGTGAAGGAATTCGCGCCGGGCCCGCGCAGTCCGAAGTTCTGCCGCCCGCGCTCCGTCTGGACTGCCTCGTAGAACCCGTGATTCCCCACCTGAATCAGCGCGCTGTCCGTGCCCGCGCTTGCAATGGGATTGTATACCCGCCGCACGCTGGACGGATCGAACTTGCCTTTGCGCGGATTGGCGCGCACGTCATTGTATGCCGTGACCAGTTGACTCATCACCCCGAGCGACGAATCGACGTCGATGCGCACCAGCGCGGCCGCGAGCGCGGAGAGCAGGCGAACGCGCTGTTCGGCCGGGAGCAGCGTAATGTCTTTCGAAGCGAGTGGGAGCACTTGCAGCGCCAGGTCCAATCGCGTCGCGTTCGCGATGATCGAGATGTAGAGCAGAGTCCGCTTGATCCCCGGACGCAGTTGATTCGCCATGCTCGCGGCCTGATCGCTGTGCCTCTCCACGGCGCGCGCAGCCTCCGCGAAATCGATCAACGCTTTGATCTGACCGCGGGCCGGAGCATCCTGGAGGCTGGTCAGCAGATCGCGCGCACGGTCGAACTGGCCGGACGCAAGCGCGTTGCGAATCTGCCGGATCAGCCACGACGCTCGAGCTGCCGGATCGCCGCTCTCCTGATCGGGATCCTCCAACGCGCCGAGTTTGGCCTTCACCTGGGCCGCGGCGGCGGCGTTCTCCGCTTCCAGTTGCAATACCGCATTTTCCAACTCGGGGGCGCGATCCGGCATCAGATCGCGAGCTCGCGGCAGCAACTGGTAAGCGAGCGCATAGGCAACCACCGGGTTGCGGTTCACCGCGGCGGGAATCGTCAGCAGCTTGAGCGTGACCTCGATCAGCGCCTCGATATTGTCGGGATTCGCGCTGTTACGGGTTGCCGCGAAGTTCTCCACGGTGGCGCCCGCGATCGTGTAGCTGCGCCCGTCTTGATCTTCGTCGAGCCGGTCCGCCATCTCAGGCGCCGTGAACAGATACTTGGCGAGCGTCTGCAGTCCGTCGGGGCTGGGCGCCGGCTCGGACATGACGAAGTCCAGCGAGCGGACGAACAAATCGTCAGAGAGATCTGGAGCGCGGGCGACCAGCATCGAGAGCAGCAGGCTGAGGGTGGAGATGTCGAGCGTGCCAGGATCGCCGGCTTCGAGCGCCGCCCCGCCGACCTGCGCCGCGCGGTCCAACATCATCTGCTTGTCGAGCGGCATTTGCGGATTGATTAAGGCATAGGCGCGCCCCAACGTGGCGTTCGCGCCGACGCGTTCCGCCGTCATCCGTTCACGGGCGCGTTGATTCTCCGCGAAGGCGGCGAGGCCGGGATCGCACTTCAGCGCGGCCGGGATCACATATTTCCAAAGTCCGGAGAAACTCGCGACCGGCAGGACTGTGGTGCCGCGCTCCCCGAACGCCGAAGTGGAGATATTGAAAAGACCGGCGATCGCGTCGCGATAGAGGCTGGATGCCGCCGCGGAGTCGACCGCGCAGACCGCGCGCGCCAGACTCGCCGTTCCGTACACGCGGACCACCGGGTTGGCCATCTGCGCCATGTACCCGCGCAATGAGATGGTCCACTCCACGCTGTCGCGCAATGGGTCGCGCAATGGGTCGCGCTCCTGCGCCGTGCAGGCGAAGCAAACGGCGAAGATCGCAATCGTCGCGCGAAACATTCCGTTCAGATGACGTGCCCGCGCGCCCCGGCGTGCAGACTTTATGCGTTCATCACGCGATTCATTCGATCGATCGCTTCATCGACCTCAGCCGTGCTCTTGAACCCAATCGTCACCGCGTCGACGCAGCCCGAGTTCATCACGAACTTCATCGCAGCCTCGCGATCGGCGGCTTCGGTAAACCGTCCTTCGCCGCACAGCTTCATCCCGATGATTCCCATCCCCTGGCTGTGCATCTTCTTGGCGTGGGTGAAGACCTCGTTGACGTCGCCGGTCGTATTCACTTCCTTCTCGCTGTCCGCATCCATGCGGGTGCCGTTGTGATTTGTGCGCATCAGCGTGAGGTCGAGCCAGCGGTTGCCGGGCAGGGTGCGCAGCGCGGGCAAGCCGTGGACGCTCGCGCCGTGCGACAAAATCACCTTCCGGCTTTTCGCCTCGGAAAAGCCGTCCTGCAGGCTGCGATAGTCGTTCTCCCAACCCGCGGGGCGCAGGCAGTGCAGCAGCAGAATGTCGATGTACTCCGATTGCAGCTGCCGCCGGAAGTCGTCGATCTT
>JAOAPT010000626.1 GCA_025463045.1 Candidatus Solibacter sp. | reverse complement strand
GGTGGTCGCGTGACCACCGCTCCGTAACCGTCGCGGCTCCGATTGGTGTGCGTCATTTTCAACGGAGTTCTTCAGACCCCGTTCGGGGCCGCAACAAGGGATGAAAATGCATGATCGCTTTTAGGCGCGTCATTTTCAGGGGAGTTCTTCATGACCCCGTTCGGGGCCACAACAAGGGATGAAAATGCACCACCGTTTTTTTGGCGTCATTTTCAGGGGAGCGGTGGTCGCGTGACCACCGCTCCGTAACCGTCGCGGTTCGGATTGGGGCTTGGCAGTTCCCGAGATGTCGGCGTGCCCTATTGCGCCGGGCCGCTGGCGGGACGCCGATGGACCTTTCCGGGGTGTACGCGGATCGTCGCGCTGTGATTGGATCCCGGCGTGACGGGAACGCGAAAGAGGTGCGTCGTCTGATCGTAAGTCACCGTCCCGATCCCGCCCTCAATGGGCGTCACGGACGGCATCGTGGGCGAGTACCCGGTGATCTCGAGCGAGCTCTCGCCATCGGCGAAGGTCACGGTCACGCGCGGCTCGCCGCGATCGTCGAAGGCGGTCACCCGCTTCCTGCCCATGGTGACAAACTGATTCGTGTCGCCGAGAATCGCGATGCCCGACGGACCGACTGGCGCGAGCACGAGATAGAGCGAGTCGCCGGAGATCGTGGGCTGCTGCAACTGTGAGGCACTCACCAGCTCGCCCGTGCCGGCGAAGTAATCGTAGACGTACACCGTCCCGTTGATGCCGAACTCGGACGCGCGGAACGAGGCCTGCGTGTTGCTCCCTTGCGGGAAGGCGAAGACGTAATTCGTGCGCAGCGGACCGAACTGGGACCACGTGTAGGCCACCTGCGGCGTATCGGCATTGTGGGCCATGTTGGAGTAACTGGCGTCGGTCGGAGTCAGCGGGACATCCGGTTTGACGATCACGCCATCCGGCCGGACGGCGCGCAGAAGGTTCGCGGCGTTGAGCCCGCCGATCGTGTCGCCGATGCCGAGCGGCCCCGCGGATAGCGTGGCGAGCAGCACCTGGCTGGTCTGGCCGCTATTCAGGTTATCAGTGAACGGCCACGCGCCGACCGCGCCGGCGAGGCGCGACGCGTAGAGGAAATCCGTCCAGCGGTCGCGCTGCAGGTGATCGGCGCTGGTGCGGATCGTCGTCAGGTTGGGATACTTCGAGCTCTGCAGATAGTGGGCGGCGGAGGCCATGCAGTATTGCATGTTGATGTTGCGGCGAGCCATGGACCCCGCCATGTTATCCAGGAAGGCCGCGGCATCGGTGAGATTGAAATCGGTGTGCGCCTTGTCGGCGAGCCAGTCCTGCTCGAAGATCGTGACGCCGGAGTTCGCCAGGTAGTCGGCAACGGTTTCCCAGTACGCAGGATCGGTGATCACGTTCCCCGACATCTTATATTGCGTGCGGTAGGGGCTGCTCGGATCGATCCAGCGGGCGTGGGTGATCAACGGCAGCGCGAGGTTCTGCTGAAAACGCGCGAGGCCGGAGAGAAACGGCGGTGACGCGGCGACGTATTGGTAGATGCCGGCGCCATTGTTATCCCACTGCGCGACGCTGCCCTTGGGATAGAACCAGCTATCAAGCTGCATGTAGCCGAGCCGTATGCCGGCGCGTGTGAAATCGCTTTTGACGGCGGAGAGCGTCTGCTCGTAGCTCATCGCTCCGGCCATGTGGTAGTAGTAGGCGGCGCCGTTGTCGGTCCAGTAGCCGATCTGGTTGAGGCTGACGTCGGCATCGCTCGGCGGGCGCGCCTTCCCGTTGATTGCGGTGAGCGCCTGTCCCCAGGTGTCGAACGCCCGGTTGACGCCGTTCTCGATGACGAGCAGGGTGCGGTGCTGGAAACCGGCGGGCAAGGTCGGAATCGCAGCGGAGATGCCGGTCGATATTTCTCCATTCGGCCCGTGGACGGTGGCCGCCGCCATAAAATTCGACGCGGGGGAAAGGATGAACGATTTACCCGAGCCATCGAAGAACACCCATGGACTATCGGGCGCGAAGTCCCAGAAAGAAGGCGGCGCGAAGATCCCGGAGAAAGTCAGGTGATCGAGATTCGGGGGGTAGCGGCTCAGGTTGGGAAAGGCGAAAGTGTTAGCCGAGGACGACGTGGGATTACTCAGCGTGAACAGGACGTCCGGATGCTCCAGGTAAGCGCGAATCGACGCGTGTCGCGGGACGCCTGCCTGAAAATCGAAGGAGATTTCGGCATACCCGCCCAGTGCATCCGCGCTGGTGGTAGTGGCGAGGTTCGTCAGGGGGCTGCCGATGTCGCCGCCGAAAACCCATTGGCGATCCGGCACTGTAATGGAATAGGGGCCGGAGGGATCCACCGCGATGGCCATGTTGGCGCTACCGACAATGGAAACGGCAGCGTAAGAAGGGAAAGCGAGGAACAGCAGAGAGGAAACAGCTAACAACGTGGTTCGGAAAAGCACCTTGGAATACCCCTGGGAAATGTAAGGCTGTGTAAATTGGAGTTCGAACACACAATCTTACCAGGAAATTCCCTGAAAGGAATTTTGGCCACACTCCTGACCAAATAAAATTCGTAAAGTGTTGAAAACAGGTGAAAGGCAAGGCTCCGTTGGCCAGAGTCGGGCGAAAACGAACTACCGAAGGTTGAACTTTTTCATCTTATAACGGAGCGTATCGCGTGTGATTCGGAGCAGGCGGGCGGCCTGAGTCTGGTTGCCGTCCGTCTTTTCGAGCGCGCGCACCAGCAGACTGCGCTCGTTATCTTCGAGCGACAGGCCGTCGGTCGGAATCTCCACGCCTGCGGAGGCTCCGAACGATGCGCTACCGTCGGGATGGGAAATCGCGATCGGGAGGCTGGCGGCGGTGATCAGCGCGCCCTCCTCGAGAATCATGGAACGCTCGATCGCGTTACGCAGTTCGCGGACGTTGCCGGGCCAATCGTGGTGCAACAGGAGCTTGGCTGCGCCATCGGCGACGCCTTCGATCTGGCGTTTGAACTTGCGGTTGTAGTGCTCGATGAAGAATTTCGTCATCGGCACGATGTCGTCCGTGCGATCGCGCAATGGCGGAATCAGAATCTGGATGACGTTCAGGCGGAAGTACAGATCCTGGCGGAACGCACCCTCTTTAACGGCCTCCCGAAGATTCTTGTTGGTCGCCGCGATCACGCGCAGGTCGAGATGTATATCCTTCAGCCCGCCGAGGCGGCGGAAGGTCTGCTCTTCCAAAACGCGCAGCAACTTCGCCTGCAGCACGAGGGGAATCTCGCCGATTTCATCGAGGAACAGCGTGCCTTTATCGGCCAGTTCGAAGATACCGCGCTTTTGCGCGCGCGCGTCTGTGAAAGCGCCCTTCTCGTATCCGAATAGCTCGCTTTCGAGCAGGGTTTCAGGAATCGCGGCGCAATTGATGGCGATGAAAGGCTCCGCCTGGCGCACACTCTGGTAGTGCAGTGTCTTGGCGACCAGATCCTTACCGGTGCCATTTTCGCCCTCGAGCAGAATCGTGGTGGCTTCGCTCGCCGCGACGCGCCGCACGAAGTTCATGACCTCGCGCATCGGGCCGGATTCGGCAATCACTTCACGCTTCTGCGGCGCCGCTTCCTCGGTGACGTCCTTGATGGTGGCGACTACGCCGGCCAAATGGCCGCCGTCGTCGAACATCTGGTTGGTGCGCATCACCACCAGCCGCTCCATGCCGTTCGGGGTATGAAGGCGGACGGTGGAGTTGCCTGCCGAAGGCGTCTGATTCAGGCCTGCCAGCATTCCGCAATTCGGCTCACAGACGGTGCATCTGAAGATATCCTGGCAGTGCTTGCCGAGCATTTCCTCGCTGGACATACTGAAGAGTTTTTCAGCCGCCCGGTTCACGCCGGTGATCCGGAATTCGGGGTCGTAAAGTACCAAGGCGTCGGAAAGTTGGTCGAACACAGATTCCAGAACGCTGGTGCTTTGCCAACCTGGAGTGAGCTTAGACATTAGTAGAACTTGGCCTAGATTATAGCAAGCGCTGTGCGTGAATTCGCTCAACATAAGGGCCTTTGGGGGGAATGACGCCCCTAGATGTTGTGGACTTTCGGATCAACATGCCCGGAATCCTGCACTTAGGTGGTTGGTGCTGCAATTGCTATCTTTCGACTCGGAGGCATCTATGTCCCACTGGAAAGTCACCTTGCCCGCTGTCATCTTGCTGGGCGGTTTCCTGGTTTGCTCTACGGCCTCGTATGGCAAGGCGGAATACATGAAGTCCACGAAGAAATCCTGCGTCTTCTGCCACGTTGATGCGAAGGCCAAGCCGAAGGACCTGACCGACGCCGGCAAGTATTTTGCCGAGCACAAGAATCTCGACGGTTACAAGGAAAAGAAATAACCGGTTGTCGGGCGGGGTGTGGAGTCGTCGCGAAGTGTCTTCCCGAAGTTATGGAGTCGTGCATGATGCAAACGGTTCAGCTCGCGATCACCGATGGCGCTTACGCCGCGGCCGTTCACGATGCCTTGTCCCATAGTTGCGCATGGCATGTCGAATCGGTGGATCGGCCGGATCCGACCCGGCAGTGTGTCCTTGTATTGGATCAACCTGCCCTCGAACGACTACTCCTCCCCTTGGCCAATCCGGAGCGAATCGTACTGATCGTGCACAAAGATCGCCGACTCCTGGCCCAGGCGTGGGAAGCGGGAATTGTCTCCGTGGTCAGCGAGGCGGACCCCATCGACACGGTCCTGCTCGCGATTATGGCCGCCGGTCTACGTGTTTACAAACCCCACGGTCATAACGTCGCGAGAGGAATTTCCCCCACTCCCGGTTCGGCATCTGGGTCAATAGCCCCAAGAATCTCGCATTCCGGGCTCAAACGCTGCAGAATTCAATAGCTTAGCTGGTTTTGCCGGTGGACTCCGGCGTGCAGTTACTTCTACTCCGGAAAGGAGATACGAACATGGACCGCTCACTCGTAGAATTAGAGGCCATTGTCCGAAACCGGATTTGCAAGCTATGCACCGAACGGACTATCGACGGGGACTGCAATCTGGAGAGTCCCTCCAGTTGTGCGCTGTTCCGTCTCTTCCCGCAAGTCGCCCGGGCCATTCAATCCGTTCAGAGCGACGACATCGGCCCTTACATCGAAGCCATCCGCCGCAACGTCTGTTCCGTGTGCCAGGATCAGGCCGGCGACGGTACCTGCGAGAATCGCCAGCAGGTACAGTGTGCGCTCGATGCTTATCTTCTACTGGTGGTGGATGCGATCGAAGAAGCCACCGGCAAGACATTCGACAAGAAAACGTATCATCCATCCGCGGGCCCGGTTGCTCAGTCAGGCCCGCAGATTCGATTGTGAATCGCGATTTGGAGGCCAATTGTGAACTTCGATTTGCGTCCGTTCGTCGCCCTCTGGGGTGTAGTTACCGCCATAGTGATCGTTCTATTCGTTTGGCGGAAGATCGTTGCCGCCAAGGAAGACACCACGTTGCATGTCAGTACGGGCATTCTCACGCAGCAGGCGGACATCGCACAGAAACTCGATCAAATCGACAAGTGGGGCAGAATCATGACGGTGGTTGCCGTCATTCTAGGTCTTCTGGTGGCAGGCGCTTACGTATACGGCCAGTTCGTCGGAAGAGCATCCATGGGGGCTTAACCGTATGAAGAACCGGGCGTTCACCTCCCCTGGCCTGAGGCTCGGTTCTGTGCTCTTAGGCTTCGGCGTCCTGCTGGTGAGCGCCGCAATCCCGCTTCGCTCCGCCGGCAGCGAACCGGCGGCCGAATGCACCTCCTGTCACGATCAGGGGTCGAAGCTCGCCAAGAGCGCGCACTCCTCACTCTCCTGCGATACCTGTCACGAATCGCATGACAAGGTGCCACACCCCGCGAATATCCCCAAGCCTTCCTGCGTCACCTGCCATGCCGATCAGGCCGGCGATTACGACCAGGGTGTTCACGGCCAGGCGCGCAAAGGCGGCAACGAAGGCGCGCCCGATTGCGCCCTGTGCCACGGCAGCGCCCACGAACTGCTCGCGCC
>JAOAPT010000605.1 GCA_025463045.1 Candidatus Solibacter sp. | reverse complement strand
TGCCCGGGCGGAGCGTCGCGTCCGGGCCCTTCTTCATAAGCACGCCGGCCAACCCGGCCGCTGCTCCGGCGGCGCCGCCCACTCCCACTCCCTTCAGCGTGCTGCCGGACGCCCTGCCGATCAGGCCGCCGAGCGACGCGCCCATGCCGGTCGTCGTCGCGACGGTGCGCGCATCGTGGCCCTTATCGCGCTCTCCTTTGATCGTGCCTTCGGTGCGGTCGACCGTCTTGCCTTCGGCCGAGCCCAGGCGCGAGCGGAAATCGCGCGTGACGCCGTTGGGCAGCGTCAGGGCATCGAAGCGAATGTATAACTCGCCCTTACCCTTTCCGCGGCCCGCCGCTTTGCTGATCGTCACCGTGCCATTGACGAAACTCCCGCGCGGGATCACCATGTATCCATCGCGCGCCACCGGATAAACGGTCTCCAGATAGACGCGATCACCTTCGCGCGAATGCTTCGTATCGATCGCGTTGCGCAGCGAGAGCGCGATCCGCGTGCCTTCGGGAACGATTACTTCGCCAGTGACGGGCGGACGCACCGGGATCGCGCGCCGCGGCATCTCTGGCGGGCCGGGCGGCGCCGGCGAAAACCCTTCCGCGCGATACACCAGCGTGCCCTCGGACTGCTGTGTGCCGCGAATCACCTGGCGCGTGACGGTCAGGGTCATGTGATTGTCGGAGAGCCTCCAACGATCCATGACGGTGTAATCCTGCGCGCCGGAGACGAGCGTGTTGATCAACAGCGCCGCGCCTTCCCACTTGACCGCGGAGCTGTGCGACTCGCTGCCCGACCGGTAGCGTGTCGCGCTGCCATCGAGCGCGTAGTTCGCCTGGTTCGACAAGCGAATGCTGTCCAGTTGCTGCACCACGATCAGCACGGTATCAACCTGCATGCCGAGCGCTCCGACGCGGCTGGCGGCTGGATCGAGCGTCCACTTTCCTGAAAAATCCCGGTCCGTATCGGCGGCAAAACCTGTCGCGGCGTAACTGACGATCGCCACCGTCAGGAATGCCAGATGCCTGTGGCGCAACATGCCCCGATCATAGCACCGCGCAGTCGCAACTCCTGTTATCCCCGACTCCTGTTATCCTGGACGCCGGGGAACGAATAGAAGTCATGTCCACTTCATCGCGCAGAACCTTTCTCGCGGCGAGCACCGCATTTTCATTGGGCCGGATTCTCGGCGCCAACGACAAAGTCAACGTCGGGATCGTCGGCATCGGCGGACGCGGGAACGACCACATCAAGAGCTACGCCACGCTGCCCGACGCGCGCATCGTCGCGCTGTGCGACGTCAATCAGGCGGCGCTCGAAACCGGCCAGGCCAACGTGAAACGGCTCACCGGCGAACAGCCTGCGGGCTACGACGATATGCGCAAGCTGTTCGCAGATAAGAACGTCGACGCCGTCTCCATCACCACGCCCAATCACTGGCACGCGCTCTCCACCATCTGGGCCTGCCAGGCGGGGAAGGACGTCTACTGCGAGAAGCCGGCCTGCTACAACGTGCACGAAGGCGAGCGCATGATCGAGGTCGCGCGTAAGACCGGCCGGATGGTGCAGATCGGGTCGCAGAGCCGCAGCCAGGCGTATAAGAGGAAGGCGATCGAGCTGCTGCACGATGGCGTGATCGGCAAGGTCTACATGGCGAAGGGACTCTGCTTCAAGCGGCGTCCTTCGATCGGCCATGCGGAGGACACGCCCGTTCCGCCGGGCGTGAATTGGGATATGTTCCTTGGGCCCGCGCCGATGCGCGCGTTCAATCCGCTGCGTTTCAAATACAACTGGCACTGGTTCTGGGACACGGGCAACGGCGATATCGGCAACCAGGGCGTGCACGAAATGGACATCGCGCGCTGGGGACTCGGCGAGGTCATGTTCCCCAAGAGCGTGGTCTCGACCGGCGGAAAGTACGTCTACATCGACGATCAGGAAACGCCGAACACGCAACTCGCCAGCTTCGATTACGGCGACAGGGAACTTGTCTTCGAAGTGCGCGGACTCAACACCGGCGGGGAAGGCAGCATCGCCAGGGGTGGCACTAATTACGTGGGCAATCTCTTCTACGGCGCCGAGGGCTGGATGGGAATCGACGGCAACGGGTACAAGGTTTCCAAAGGCGACAAGGAGGAACTGGTGATGGACGTCAAGAAAGATGCCGCCGCCGACACGCCGCCTCACATGGCGAACTTCCTGGCCGCCTGCCGCTCACGCAATTACAAAGATCTGAATGCCGATGTTGCGATCGGCGTGATGTCCGCCGATCTCTGCCACCTGGCGAATGCCAGCTATCGCGTAGGCCGCAAGCTTTCCGTGGACACCGCCAAGGGTCGCTTCACGGGCGATGGCGCGGCCGAGGCGAACCTACTCCTGACACGCAAATACCGAGCTCCCTATGTCGTCTGAACCCGCGATTCTCACCACCACAGTTGGCAGCTATCCGGTCCCCGACTGGCTACCCGCGCTGCCCAGCGAACAGGCGCGCCTCGACGCCACGCGCGTCGTGTTCGACACGCAGCGCCAGGCACGCATCGACTTGCCGACCGATGGCGAGCTCTACCGCTTCGACGTGAATCATCCCGATACCAACGGAATGATCGAATACTTCATCCGTCCGATGGCGGGCATCCGTTCTCAGGTGGGGCGGAGCGACCACGAGACCTTCGCGCGCAAGTCCACGATGAAGTTTCGCCGCAAGGCCGCGGGCGTGATCGAAGCGCCGCTGGGCGAAGGTTCGCTCAATCTGCTGGCCGATTGCGAACTCGCCGCGTCGGTCTCCGGCGGACCGTTCAAGTTCACCGTGACCAGTCCTTATATGTTGGCGCGCACGCTGCTCGATAATTATTACGGGCACTTCGAGCCGATGCTGATGGGGATCGCGGGTGTGCTCGCGCAACAGGTGGCCGGGCTGCCGTGTGATTGCCTGCAGGTGGACGAGGCCAACATTCCGGGTAATCCCGCGGATGCACCGCTGGCCGCCAGCGCGATCAATTGCGTGCTCGATGGTTTCCGCGGGAAGCGCGCCGTGCACCTCTGCTTCGGCAACTACGGCGGGCAGACCATCCAGAAGGGCGAGTGGCGCGCGCTGACGAATTTCCTCAACGCGCTGCATGTCGATCATCTGGTGCTCGAGATGGCGCACCGTCCGGTGGAAGATCTCGCGCCGCTGAAGGATGTGGATCCGAAGATCAAGCTCGGCATCGGCGTGATCGATGTGAAGGTCAATCACATCGAGACGGCGGACGAAGTGGCGAAGGCGATCGGACGCGCGGAGAGCGTGGTCGGTCCGGGACGCGTCGGGTGGATTCATCCGGATTGCGGCTTCTGGATGCTGAAGCGATCGATCGCCGACCGCAAGATCGCGGCGCTTGCCGCGGGGCGCGATCTCTACCTGGGCATTGCATGATCCGGCAGATCACCAGCGGGCCGCACATCAATCACCCGACGTATTTCCTGCAGAGCTCGTTCTTCCCGGGCGATCGCGAGATGTTCTTCACCTCCTATCGCACGGGGGATGCGCAGCTCTTCGAGGTGTCGCTCGCGTCCGGCGAGTTCCGCCAGTTGACGGGCGGCGCGCCGATTCATCCGTACTCGCCCGCGCTTCATCCCGATGGACGCACCATCGTGGTGACGCGGGGCGGGGGATTGTGGGCGATCGATCGCGCCGGCGCGCCGGAGCGTAAGATCTGCGAGTTCTCCGGCCTGCAACTCGGCGAATGTTCGATCGATGCGAAGGGCGAATGGCTGACCGCGGCATTCGCCGGCGCAGCGGGCCGCGGGCTGATCGTCACTCGCTTCGACGGCGCGGAAGCTTCGATTATTCCGTTCCCGCGCACCGTGATTCATCCGCAGTTCCATCCGCTCGAGCCGGAGTGGATCGAGTTCTCGGGCGACCCCGCGCCGCGCATACATCGCGTGCGCCGCGACGGCACCGGCCTGGAGTGTCTCTATGAGCACGGCAACGACGAGTTCATCGTGCACGAAACGTTCCTGGGCAGCACCGGCGATCTCGTGTTCACCATCTGGCCGCGGGCGCTCTGCCGCATGGATTGGACCACGCGCGAGATCCGCACCATCGCCGGGTACAACGCGTGGCACATCGCGCCGGACGGCGCCGGCGCGCGCGTGCTTTGCGATACGAATCATCCCGACGAAGGCCTGCAGATCATCGACGTCGCAACCGGCGCGCGCCGTCCGCTCTGTCTATCGCGATCGAGCAATCAGGGCACGCAGTGGAAGCAATCGCGGTACGCGCTCGCCGAGGATTTCGCCCACGCGCGCAATACGCTGAGCTGGATGGAAAACGCCGTCGATACGATCTACGGTCCGCAGCACACGCACCCGCATCCGAGCTGGAGCAATGACGAATCGATGGTCGCGTTCGCCAGCGATCAGAGCGGCGTCACGCAGGTTTACGTGGTGGACGTGTAACCTTTTTTGCGGCCGGCGGTACGTTCGTCATGCCGTTTTTTCTGATCCCTCCTCTTTGCCATCGAACCACCGGTGTATCGGCATCGCCGTCTACGCGAAGAACGGCATTTATTACGCGCACGGCTGGAGCGATAACCCAGGTGACCCCGTGCGCGTGGCCGAGGCGCCG
>JAOAPT010000594.1 GCA_025463045.1 Candidatus Solibacter sp. | reverse complement strand
AGAATCTCCAGGTTCTTCCTCTGCCGCCGCCTCTCCGCGATCACGTACGTCCAATCGCGAGCGGCGTTGATCGCCACCCGCACGCCGCGCAGCAACATCGCCTCCGGCTTCAGGACGATCACGGCTTCGGAGGGCCTCGCAAAAGTCTGGACGCGCACCAGCCGTCCATCGACCAGCGTTCCTTTGGGCGCAAGCACCTTCCCGCCATAATCGCGGGCCGCTTCCACGAGCTTTCCGGTGAACGGATCGCCGGCCGCCGCCGTATCCGCTGCGATCGGTGCGTCCAGTGCCATGGTGAAGCGGAGGCCGCTCGGCAGTGCTGGCGGATCGCGCGCAATCATTCGGCGGACGCCCGCCTCGGCAGTCTCGCCCGGAGAAAACGTCAAGGTCGACTCGCCGCGAAATTCGCGGCAATTGGCCAGCGACGTCGTGTTCTCCGTCTCCCCCGCATCGGGATAGACGAAGCGCTGGCCCACGCTTTTCGGCAGAAGAAACTGACCGCTGCCGATTTGCACTCTCTCGAAATCCAGATTTGTCGTCGTCAGGCAGATATGCGTCGCGGGCGGCATCTCTCCGGTGGCGAGCTTCATGTTGACCAGATCCGCCGTCTCCGCATTGAGCTGAAAACTTCCCGAGTAAGCGACATACATCCACGACGTAGCGTCGTACTTTATGTTGTAGTGGCTGTCGGCCTGCGCCACCTGGAACGAATACTCCAGCAGCGTCGTGCCGGGAACTTGAAGAGCGCGTTCGAAGTTGAATTTCTTCACGTCCGATTCGAAGACGGCGATCAGGAAACCGCCGAAACTGCCCGTGGCGATCGGACCATTGCGCACTACCTTGTCGACATTGCTGTCCTCGAACTGCTTCGCGCCGGACCACGCGAAGATTTCTCCGCGGCTGGACATCGTGACATCCAGGCGCAGGCGGTCGCGCGAAAACGGCTGCAGCATCACGTCCGGTGTTGGGTGCTCGCGCAATTTCAGCAGCACCGGACAGGCTCGCGGCAGCGAGTACGCCCTCGGCTCGAGATAATCGCGTGTCACGGTTTCGACGCACGTGTAATTCGGAATCGTTCTGGCACTATCCAGCACCTTCTGGATCGCGCGCTTCAGAACGTCGGAGGAATCGTATTCCGCGGCGAATGCCGCTGCTGCCCAAACGAAGATCAGTGCGCAGCGCATCGTCTTACGGTTTGCCGGTGAGCCACTCGGATTGCGAGCCGCTCTCGAGCGCCATGCTCGATCCGGGCAGGCGAATCACGGCGTACTTCATTTCGCTCGGCAGCGGCAACACGATCACCGTGCCGCGCCGCCGCAATCCGTCCCGCACCGTGGGCTGCCTCTCGCCGGTCCGCAGGTTGGGTACAAGGGAAAGCGGCGCAGATGCAGTGCCGATCCGGAGCGTCTCCCACCGTAACGCGATGATGCGTTCCTGCCGGGGCACATGCTGCATTTCCACGCGCATCAGGCGGCCTTGCACGCGCGTGCCCGCCGGCGCGAGTATCTTCTTATTCGCATCGACGATGGGCTGCGCCAGACGCCCTTCGATCCGATCGCCGGCCGCCGCCGTTCCGAAGCGCACCGTAGTGGTCAATTCCACTGTCACGGGCAAGTCCGCCGGAAACTCCAGCGGCGACAGAGCCGATGTCTGCCGCGCCTCCGCCGCCGACACCGCATCGAATTCGATTTTCGATTCCGCCTGGAAATCCCGGCATGCCGCGAAGCCCATCGTGTTCTCGACTTCGAAGCCATCGCGGCCGATGAACCGCTGGCGCGCCGCTTTGGGCAGCAGATACGGGTTGCCGCTCAACTGCACCTCGCCGTATTCCAAAGTCGTATCGGTCTCGCAGGTGTTGGTCTCCGGCGGCAATTCCTCCGTGCGGACCGTCAGACGCACCAGTTCCGCGGTCTTCGGGTCCACCAGAAAAGTTCCCGTGTAACCCGTGATCACCCACTCCTTCTGTGCCTTCACCCGATAGCGGCTGTTTTCTTTCACCACCGTGAAAGAGTATTCGAACAGGCGCATTCCATCGACTTTGGTCTCGCCCTCGAAGATGTACTTCGGTCGGTGGCTCTCGAATGCGCTGAGCACCATGCTGGTGAACGCGCCTGTGCCGATCGCGCCTTCGGGCACAAGCTCGTCCAGGTCGCCCTCTTCGAATGTGCGCGCGCCCGCCCACGAATAGATTTCTTTCCCCAGCGAGTATGCCACGTCGAGGCGCAGCCAGTCGGTGCTGTCCAAAGTCAGCCGCTGGAAGAAATCGCGCTGCTTCCGGAATCCCAGCAGCGCATCGCACGATGCATTCGCGTGTCCCGCGGTTGATTCGTAAGTGTCGCGCTGAATCGTCTCCACGCAGGTGTGAATCGGAATCCGTTCACCGTGAGCGGTCACCCGGTCGCGCACGCGCGTCAGCACTTCCACCGGATCTTCATCGCCGGTGATTTCCATGGTCCCTGCCGGTTCGGCGGGTTTGACCTGTTTGGGCGCGGATTTAGGCGCCGGAACGGGTGGCGCTTGCGGCGATGGCGGCGGAGCGGCAGGCGCCGTTTTGGCGATCCGCGAATCCATCCGCTGGATCGCGTCCGCCAGATCGTGCGGCGTCCGGATCGCCACCGTCTGGCCTTTGAGTCGCGCTACCAGCCGCTCGATCACGTCCAACGGCCCGGCCATTACGTGCTGAATCACCGCTCCCTCCGCGGTTCGCGGTCCGCCAGCGTGCGAGGCGTCCATGCCTACGTCCGTTCTAGGCATGCGCATCGGCGGCCGGTCCCGATCGAACTGCAGACTAAAGATCGCTGTCGTCGAATTCGGCCGTTTGCTCATCGCCTCTGCCGGCAGCGGAGTTATCAGAAGTGTCCGTGGCCCGACCACGATCATCGCGTCGGGAGGCTGCGGCGCACCCAACTCCGCCTGCACCATGCTCAACAGCAGGTCCACCGGTTCCATCCGGTCGCGGATAGCCTTGTAATCGAGCACGCTGAAATCCAACTGGCCGAGCGCGTCGGCGAGCTCGCCCGTACGCCCCGCCTGATACGCGTCGTCGCGGTAAATAATCGCGCGTTGATCCAGATTAAAAGCGATTAGCCGCACGGTTTGTGCGGGCATCTCCCGCAAGATCGATGTAACTGTGTCGACTGACTTCTGTATGTCCTCTGGTGTTAGTGTAGTGGCCTTCGGCGCAAGCGGCGCGGCATTCACCAGGATGGTCAGCCGTGCGATTCTCGGACCCGCCCTGACCTCACCCACAGGGGTGATGTTGAGCGTCAATTCCTCCACCGTGCCCGGCGGAGTCGCGAGTCGAAGTTGCCGCTCGCTGCCGTTGCGGCGTGCCTGTATCTGCCATGCATTGCGACAGACCCGGCCTGAGTCGTCCTCTACCAGCACATCGGCCCGGTACGTGCCTTCGCCGACGATGAAGGCGCCCATAGTCTCCGCGTCGGTTTCGAGTCCGCGCTGGGCCGGCAGCCGTTCATGTTTGGCGAAATAGACCGGCGGCCGCCCTTCGGGAGTAACCCGCGTGTAAGTGTCGATTGTATGTCCCGCGCCGGAATACTGTGTAAGTGGAATCTGGATCGTGTAGACGGCTTGGAACTGGAATCCGAAATTCAGCGCCGCGCTCAGCGGCGCGATCTCGCACCGCAGTGTGGATGTCGACGGCGCGGATTCAAAGGCCTGGCGGATTGCCGTCTCCTCGACTGCTTCTACCAGCAACTGTCCGAATGCCGGCAACGTGAGCGCCAGCGCCGCGACGAGTTTGAGGCAAGTGCCCATGTGCTCAGCCGCTTCCGATTCTAATGTATTTCTCTACCGGTCGATGAAAGACATCAGCCGCTCGTTGTACCGCGGACCCGCCACCGCGCCCGGCGGGAGTGCCGCACTGAGTCGCGCCAGTTCGTCCGCGCTGAGCACCAGCGATGCCGCCTGGAGATTCTCCTCCAGATAGCTGCGCCGCTTCGTGCCGGGAATCGGTACGATATCGTCGCCCTGTTGCAGCAGCCATGCGAGCGAAATCTGCGCCGGAGTCGCACCGCGTTGAACGGCGATCTCGCGGACCGTCGCCGCAGCCTGCATATTCCGGTCGAAGTGCTCGCCCTGGAATCGCGGATCGGTGTGCCGCCAGTCGCTCTCCGGATATTCATCGGCGCGCTTCGCAGTCCCCGTCAGAAATCCGCGGCCCAGCGGAGCGAATGGCACCAGTCCAATCCTCAGTTCGCGGAGCACCGGGAGAATTTGCGGTTCGAGATTCCGCTCCCACAACGAGTACTCGCTCTGCAAAACGGAGATCGGATGCACCGCGTGCGCCCGCCGAATCGTCGCTTCGCCCGCTTCCGAGAGCCCCAGATATCGGACCTTCCCTTGCCTGACGAGGTCGCCCATCGCACCCACCGTGTCCTCGATCGGGACCGCCGGATCGACGCGGTGTTGATAGAAGATATCGATATAATCCGTGCCCAGCCGCCGCAGCGATGCCTCCGCTACTTCCTTCACATGCTCCGGCCGGCTGTCCGTCCCCACCGAGCGCCCCTTCTCGAAGCGCCAGCCGAATTTAGTGGCGATCACCACTCGCTCCCGCACTCCCTTGAGCGCGCTTCCGAGCAGTTCCTCATTCTTGAACGGGCCGTATGCCTCGGCAGTGTCGAACAGCGTGACGCCGAGCTCGACCGCGCGCGCCAGCGTCGCGAGCGATTCCCGATCGTCCGGCACTCCGTACGATTGGCTCATCCCGAGGCATCCGAGCCCGAGCGCCGATACCGTCAGACCTTGTTGTCCCAGTGAACGTCGTGTCATCACAACACCTTTACCACGGTTATCGTGATGTCGTCGGATTGCTCGGCGCCCGCGGCGAACTCATCGACCGCCGCCACCAGGCGCTCGATAATCTCCGCCGCTGGACTGTCGGCGTTTTCGCGCAGAATCTGTTCCACGTGCTTCTCGTCCCAGATGTCTTCCTCGGGATTCATCGCCTCGCTCACGCCGTCGGAACAGGCGAGGACCACGTCGCCGGGTGCGAGCGTCACCTCGCCCTCTTGGTATGCGACCACCGGGATGAGTCCCACCGGCATGCCGCTCGAGGAGAGCGATCGCACCGTGCCGTCGGAGGCTCTCAGCACCATCGGCGCACACTGGCCCGCGTTCACATATTTCATCGTGCGCATTGAGGCGTCGAATCGGGCGAGAAAGAGCGTGGAGTATTTGTCGGCAGTCGAGAACGAGTAGACCGCTTTGTTGAAGCCTTCCATCATCCGCGCGAGCGAGGTCTGCGGATGCATCGCTTGTGTGCGGATCGACGATTGAATGCTGGCCATCAGCACCGCCGCGGCCACGCCCTTGCCCGACACGTCGCCGAGCGTCGCCATCAGGCCGCCATCGGGCATCGGGATGAAATCGTAGTAATCGCCGCCCACCCAGCGCGCCGGCCGGCAGAAGGCCGCGCAATCCAGCTCCACGAGTTCCGGCAATCTTTGTGGGAAGAGGCGGCGCTGCACGTTTGCCGCGATCTCGAGTTCCTTCTGCACCAGGCGCGCGGCCACGGCTTCATTGCGCAGGCGCTGCGTCTCCAGCGCATTGGCGGCATAGGTCGCGGCCAGCCCGAGCAGTTCGACATCCTCGTCCAGGAAACCGCCGGGCTTGTTCAGCGCCTGCAGCGCGCCGATCACTTTTTCGTCGGAACTGCGCAGCGGAATCACCAGCACCGACTTTGTCTCGTAGCCGCTCCTGGGCGCGGTGTTCAGGAAGCGAGCGTCCCGTGCCGTATCGTTGACCACGATGCTCACGCCTTCGTAAATGCAGGCGCCCACCAGCCCATGGCCCATCGGGATGCGAAGTTCCGGAACGCCGTGCGCCACGGTGGTCCACAACTCCTGGCTCTTGGAATCGATCAGCCAGATACTGCAACGGTCCGCGCCCACCAGGTCTCGCGCCATATCGGCATTGAGCCGGAGGAACGCGCCGGTCTCGTGTACGTTGCCGATGCGGCCGGCGTAGTCGAAGATAACTCGCGAGATGTGATCGGCTCTCATCTTTGCACCACAGTTTACCGCCCCCGGCCCGTTCGCGCGGGAAAATGTATGCTGGAGTTTGACCGACGATGCCAGCGTGGTCTGCCACTTCTCACTCCGCGTGAGCGGCGAACTGATCCAGTTGAATACCGCCGTTCCGGCACGTCCGGCCTCCGTCGGCGAACTGCTTCCCGCGATTCGCGAGATCTCTGGCGAACTCCAGCGCGTCGCCGTGAACCGGGTGGAGCGCGAGGGCAAGCATGTCAGTTGCCGCGCCGGGTGCGGCGCTTGTTGTCGCCAGATTGTGCCGGTCAGCGAACCCGAGGCGCGCGTTCTCGCCCAACTTGTAGAGAGCCTGCCGCCGGAGCGCCGCGATCGCGTGAAGCGGCGTTTCCGCGACGCGCTCGCAGCGCTCGACGCCGCCGGACTTCTCGACCATGTCCGCGATTTCAAAGGCAGCGTACCGCCGGCCGATCGTCGGACCTTCGCGTTGAAATACTTCGCGGCCGGTGTCCCGTGCCCGTTCCTCGAGGACGAATCCTGCGGCATTCATCCGGACCGCCCGATCTCCTGCCGCGAGTACCTGGTCACCTCGCCCGCCGCTCAATGCTCGGACCCCGCTCCCGGGCTGGTCGAGATGCTGCCGTTGACCGCCAAGCTCTCCGAAGTGCTCTATCGTTTCGGCGATGGCGAAGGGCGCGATCCGCATCGCTTCCTTCCGCTGGTAATCGCCCTCGAATGGGCGGCGACCGACCCGGGCAATCCCCCGACTCCGTTCCCGGGTCCCCAACTTCTGGAGAACTTCGTCCGCCAGATGGCGGCGTGAACCTATTGTTTTCATCGCCTTTCGATGGTTCATTTCCCGTCACACTGTATTGCGGAATTCACAGATTGACCGAGCCAAGTGATTCGATCTAAAATAGATGTCAGCATAGATCCAGACCTGTCCTAAGAAGCGGAGCCGTATG
>JAOAPT010000558.1 GCA_025463045.1 Candidatus Solibacter sp. | reverse complement strand
TTCGCCGCATCACGGAGGGTTATGGCGCCGATATTGTGATCGATGCAATGGGCGGAGAAATCTTGAGCGAAGCTCTCGGAACACTTTCTATCGGGGGAAGTCTGACTACATTGGGCTACGCTGCAGGCCGCAAGACAACCATCGACGTCACGGATCTTATCTGGAAGCGTGCCAGTATGAAGAGCTTCTCCCTGTTCTCACAACCTGCGGAGGTATGGACTACCGGATGGAGCGTCATGTTTCCATTACTTCAATCCGGGGCGGTCATGCCCATCGGCAAAGACGTTCCCGCTGGCTGAGGCGGCAGATGCCCTGCGTTACCTCGTTGAGGGCCGCCCCTTCGGCAGGGTCGTCCTCACAATCTGACGGGGGAGGCACAGGCTCGATCAATCACCATGGGATGGATGCCAATGAAGAAGTACAATCGCTGTTCTGGACGATTACCAAAATGCGGCGCTTGAGAGCGCTGATTGGTCGCTACTGCGCGATCGAGCGGACATCGCCGTATTTCAGAACCACCTCGCTGATCCGGACGCCGTGATTGAGCGGTTGCTGCCTTTTGATGTCGTTTGTGTCATGCGCGAGCGGACCCCACTGCCCCGCAACGTCATTGAGCGCCTTCCCAAGCTCAAGCTCATCGCCTCGACGGGATCTGGAAACGCTTCGATCGATGTCGACGCCGCGGGCGATCATAGGATCGCCGTCGTTTACACGGGGTTGGATCACTAAACAACGGATGGGCATAGAATGTCAGAGCGCACGAAGTCGTCGACCGGAATCCGGGTCAGCGCTGTCGCTCTCGGCGCGCGCGGCCAAAGCGAAATACATCCGGAAAAAAGGAAACGTGATATGCGTGCAATGAGAGCGGAACAATTCAGTCCTATTGAGTAAACTCGGAGTGTGCGCCGCTGGCGCGTCTTGGAAATGCAGGGCGTTAGAATCACCACATTATGAAATTACCCGACGATATCCTGGAGCTTCAGCGCCTGGCATTCCGCTATTTCTTGGACCGTACGAACGGCAACAACGGACTTGTGGCCGACAATACGCTCGAGGATTCACCTTGCAGTATCGCGGCGACCGGGCTCGGATTGAGTTGTCATCCGGTCGCGGTGGTGAATGGTTGGCTCAAGCGCGCGGAGGCGGCTGAACGCGTTCTGACCGCGCTGCGATTCTTTGACCACAGCCCGCAAGGACCCGAGCCGGACGTGACGGGCTACAAGGGATTCTACTATCACTTTTTGGAAATGAAGGATGGCCGCCGTGCAGGGAACTCCGAGCTTTCTACCGTTGACAGTGCGTTTCTGCTGGTCGGGATGCTTGCGGCGGCGGCGTTTTTTGACGGCGACGCGCCCGCCGAGTGTGAAATCCGCGAAACCGCCGACGCTCTCTTTCGCCGCGCCGACTGGCAATGGGCGCTTTACGCCGTTCCATGTAATGCAAACGGTTGGCCAACCGAGACCGTTGAAGATGTAACTATTATCCACGGCGGCACCCCGGAGAATGGTTTCATCAGTTATCGATACCAGGGATACGATGAATCGCTGCTGATGCACGTGCTGGGATTAGGCTCGTCCACCTTCGCGCTGCCGCCGGAGTGCTACCGATCTTGGCAAAAGACCTTCGACTGGCGAAAGCAGTACGGAGTCGAATACCTCCACACGGGTCCGCTGTTCATTCATCAGCTAAGTCATTGTTGGCTCGATTTTCGCGGAATTGTCGATGGGTTCATGAAAGCCAAAGGGCTCGACTATTTCGAGAACAGTCGTCGAGCCGTGCGTGTGCAACAGAGCTATGCCCAGGAAAACCCACAAAAGTTCCGCGGGTATGGAGCGCTGTGCTGGGGCGTGAGCGCCAGCGACGGGCCGGGACCAGAGATGAAGACCATTGAAAACGTCGGTCGGGATTTCTGGATGTACAGAGCCCGGGGGGTACCAGACGGACCGGACGATGGCACGCTAGCGCCCGGAGCCGTCGCGGCGTCGCTTCCGTTTGCGCCGGAGCTGGTCGTTGACACGCTTCGCGAGCTTGTTCGCGCATACCCCAATCTGCGCAGCGAATACGGCTTGCGCGCCAGCCTGAATCCGACCTTCGGCGACTGGGTCAGCCCACTAAATTACGGTTTGGATCAGGGTCCGATCGTCATGATGATTGAGAACCACCGGACCGGCCTGCTTTGGAATCTCATGCGGCGGTGCCCATACATCTGGCGCGGATTGCGGCAGGCCGGATTTGCCGGCGGCTGGCTCGAATCCGAGCGCGAACCGCAATGTCCTCGGGCCGTCGAGGGGCAGTGGCGCGAGCGCGGCACGCCGTTTAGCAAATTGTCCGAGAGCGCGACACCCGGCGAACGACGGCAGCAGCATCCAACGGCTAGTATGCTGGCTGCGCGCGTCCACTCGTACGGCGATCCCACGGGCGTCAAAATCGGGCAGGCTCCCCGGCCTGAGCCGGGGCGTGGACAAGTCCTGGTCCGCGTAACGGCGGCCGGCGTGAACCCGCTGGACTGGATGATCGCGGAAGGTAAAGCCCGTGGGTGGCTCGACCACCGCCTGCCGCTGACATTGGGCTGGGAGCTGGCCGGAATCGTTGAGAAACTAGGTGCGGAGGTTACACGGCTTAAGCCCGGCGATGAAGTCTTCGGCATGATAGATTTGCTGGGCGACGGCGCGGATTCGGAATTTGCCGTTGGCGATGAGAATGCTTTCGCGATCAAGCCACGGACCCTCGATTTTCCCAACTCAGCGGCGGTACCCGTCGCAGCGCTGACGGCGCACCAAGCCCTGTTCGACGTCGCGGAACTGCGCGCCGGGCAGACGGTGCTGATCCACGCGGCGGCCGGCGGAGTCGGATCGATGGCGGTGCAACTCGCCAAGGCGCGCGGTGCAAGAGTGGTCGGCACCGCTTCCGGCGAAGAGCACATCAATCTGATTCGCAAACTTGGCTGCGATGAAGTGATCGACTACAAGGCGACGCGCTTTGAAGATCACATTCGCGACGTGGACGTCGTGCTCGACCCCGTGGGTGGGGATTCGCAGCGGCGATCGCTCGGAGTCCTCAAAAAAGGCGGGATTCTCGTGGCTCTGACCGACGAGCCGCCGCAAGATCTCGCCCGGGAAAAGGGCGTACGCGCCATCATGATCGGCGTCAAGCCCGACAGACGACAGCTCGCCAACATCGGAAAGATCATCGATGAAGGCAAGCTCCGGCCCCTCGTTCAGGCAGTTTTTCCCCTTAAGCAGGCCAAAGAGGCGCTGGAACTGAGTCGCAGCCGACACGCCGCGGGGAAGATCGTCCTGACCATCTGAATGATTGTGAGGGGCCACGCCCCCTTTGTGCCGCCGAGTTTTGGCGCCTATAACTGCCCGCCATTTATTGACAGGCCAGGCAATATCCTTAGAGCTTGAGGAACGCCAACAGGTCGGAATTGATCGTGTCCGCTTCCGTAGTGGGCATGCCGTGCGGGAAGTCCTTGTAGGTTTTCAGGGTTCCGTTCTTCAGCAACTTTGCGGACAGCGGCCCGGAGGCGACATAGGGAACTATCTGGTCGTCTTCGCTATGCATAACCAACACCGGAACGGTGATCTTCTTGAGGTCTTCCGTGAAATCGGTCTGGGAAAAGGCCACAATGCCGTCATAATGCGCCTTGGCACCCCCCATCATGCCCTGACGCCACCAATTTTGGATGACGGCCTCCGAGGCCTTGACGCCCGGTC
>JAOAPT010000520.1 GCA_025463045.1 Candidatus Solibacter sp. | reverse complement strand
GGGTTACGGAGGGGTGGTAACGTGGCCACCGATCCGTAACGGTCGCGGCTCGGATTGGTGACTGAGTGTGTTCAATGGAGGCCGGTACTTCTACTTATCCTGACCAGGCCCGCCAGTGCGCGGACGCGGTCCGCCGCGCTGCGACTCGGTAACCTTATAATCGGCCGGAGCTTCAAACAACATCCGCGAAGGTTCGCTGCGGCTGATATTCATCAGCTTCGTGACTGTGTCACCGTTGCGCGGATCCGAGTGCTTGGAGAGCACCATCGTCTGCAGCTCCGGCGAATACCACGTCTCCGTGACGATCTGGATCGGCAGCTCGTTCCCCATCTGTCCCGCGGGAATCGTCATCGTCGTGCGTCGGCCTTCCGCCTGCACTCCCTCGATGGTCTGCTTTCCGAGCGACTCCGTCTTGATGTTCTGGTCGGAATTGCGGGGTCCCCGGCGAGGCATCGGACCGGCGCCGGCAGCGGCGCTATCGCCCTGGCGAGGTCCGGAGCCCGTACGCTGCGCGTGCATGGACTGATCCCTGGCGGTAAAGGTCGACTTCGAACCCGTGCGATCCTTCGCGTTCAATGCGTAATCCGCGCCCGCCACCGGATCGTGGATGAAGACCAGATTCGGCATGTTCGCGTTCTGCGCGAGTCCGCTCAGATTGACCGCCTGTTCGCGCCGCGTGCGGCCTTCGCTGTCGCGATAGACCTTCGACGTCGCGCTTTGCTTGATGTGGTTGCCGTCCGCCAGCGTGTGACTGCTTTCCGTCACCACCTCGGCAGAGTACGGCGCGCCCTTGACGGTTCGCCCCGGCATCCCCGCCTCGGCGCCGAGGAAACGAGCACCAGGACCACCCGGACCCTGCGCGGCGTCGAATCCTCTCCGTGGCCCGGGACCGCGGCCCGGCCCAGGACCTTGGCCGAAGGCGCTCAGCGACAGCGCGAGAAGTGCAGCAATGGTAATTCGCATGTTCGTATTTCCTCTTTCCACTCGAACTAGTTCAAGAAATCAGTTCAGAAAACGCACGGCCCGCGCCACGCCATCCGACCCCAGCATCACATCCGCCTGCACCATCTCTCCGGTGCGATCGGGGCTGACCTCGAGTCCCACGGCGAGCATCGCCGAACGCGGGACTTCCACGTGGACCACGTCCATCGCTTCGCTTTCGCCCGTCGCCGCATCCTCCGCGTTGGGCAGCGCGATGAAGCCTTCCATATCGCCGGACATCACCAGCGAGGCGCGCTCCACCGTCCGCGGAGTCGTCGACCGCGCCGCTTCCGGCTGCCGGTCGCGAACCAGGAACACGGCCAGCGCGAACATCGCGGCGAACGCGGCGGCCCACGTCACCGCCGGTATCCAGCGGCGCTCCCGCCGAATCGGCGTAATGCCCGATTGGCTCCGGAAGGCCGCCAGCAGCCGCGCTTCCACGCGCGCCGGCGCCTCTTTCTTGTGGAATCCCGCTGCCACTGCGCGCAGTCCCGCCGCCAGTTCCCGCCGGCTCTTCAACCTGGCCCGGCAGTCCGCGCACTCATCCAGATGAGGCTGCCCGGCATCCCCGCTGAACTCCGGCATCGTATTCCAAAACTCCTGACAGTTCATGACGCACACCAGTTCATGACGCACACCTCACCGGCTTTAACGAAATAGCCTGCCGGGGATTTCGCTCCTGATTCAATTTCTCCAACAATAATCCGCGCGCCCGATGCAAACGCGAGCGCACTGTGCCGATCGGGCACCCGAGCGCAATCGCGGCATCCGCGTAATCCACTTCCTCCAAATCGCAGAGCACCACGACCTCGCGATACCGCCGGGGCAGCGCCTGCACCGCCCGCCGTAACGCGTCGATTCCTTCCCGCCGCGTCAGATCCACCATCGGATCGTCGATCACCGCCAGTTCCGGCAGCGTCGAGTCGTCATTTTCGACGACCAGAACGACGTCCGAACGGCCTCGTTCCAAGTGACGCAGTACCAGCTTACGTGCGATTCCGAACAAATAGCCGGAAAGCGTGCCGCGCTCCGGATCGAACCCGCAGCCTTCGCGCAACAGCGCTAGAAATACTTCCTGGGTTACGTCCTCGGCCACTGAATTCGACCCGCTCATGTGCAGCGCAAAGCGAAAAAGCGCTGCCTGTCGACGTCTATACAGGTCTAAAAAGGCCTGTTCATCGCCGCTCTGAATTCTGAGGAGTAGTTCGTCGTCCGTCTCGGTTGCGGCTGCCTTCATGGCCCTGTCATTCATTGTTCCCCCTTAGAGCCCGAAAGTTCCACAGATTCTTGCCGTTAATCGGGAATTTCCCCCATGACAATGGCGTCCTGAAGCACAACAATAACTAATTTGGTACTTTACGCCTAGTAGTTCTTGACCATATCATTACTTTTACACTTGGATACCACATGGCCCCCGGACACTCAATCGACGAAATCACAATCCTCCGCAACAAGCTTACGGAGGTCGAGGCGGAACTAGACAGTCTCAAGAGACTTGGTAGCAACGCTCAACAGCGGTTCCGGGAACTTCTGGACGCCGCACCCATCATGACCTGGCTCTCGGGACAGGACGCCATATGCACCTTCTTCAACAAGGCATGGCTTGAATTCCGCGGCCGCACCATGGAAGAGGAAACCGGCAACGGCTGGGCGGAAGGCATTCATCCCGACGACCGTGATCTCTGCCTGGAGACCTACCTGAAGGCGTTCAGCGCCCGGCAGCCATTTCGCGTTCAGTATCGGATGCGCCGCGCCAATGGCGAGTTCGCGTGGATCGAGGATTCCGGCATACCGCGCCACGAGGACGGCCTATTCGCCGGCTTTGTCGGCACCGCCGTCGACATCACCGATCGCCGCCGCCGGATGTTCACGCCCGACGAAGCGTCGGTCCGCCTAGTCTTCGCGCTCACCGAGCGCGAACGCCAGGTGCTCGTCCTGATCGCCGCCGGCAAGTCCACCAAGGAAGCCGCCGCGCAGCTCGGTATCAGCTATAAGACGGCCGATTCCCACCGCAGCCGCATCCTCGAAAAGCTCGGCGTCCACGAAACCGCCAGCATGGTGCGCTACGCCATTCGCGCAGGCCTCATCGAAGCCTGACGATCGAGGCATAACGATCGGGCATAATCGTGTAATCTGGTCCAAGCGCCAGGTAGCGCTCAGACGGATGGCGAATTCTTACATGAAACAGGCCATTGAAATGGCCGTGGCCAATGTACGCCGCAACGGCGGCCCTTTCGCTACCCTAATCGTGAAAGACGGCATCGTCATCGCCTCCGGCGCCAACCAGGTTACACGTTCCAACGACCCGACCGCCCACGCCGAAATCGTCGCCATCCGCGAAGCCTGCCGCATCCTCGGCGATTTCCAACTCACCGGCTGCGACCTCTACACCACCTGCGAGCCCTGCCCCATGTGTCTCGGCGCCATCTACTGGGCACGCCCCGCGCACGTCTATTACGCCGCCACTCACGCTGACGCCGCCGGCGCAGGCTTCGACGACAGCTTCATCTACCGCGAAATCGCCGCCCCCCACGACCACCGCGCCATCCCCATGATCCGCGTCTCCGACGAACTCCACTCCTCTCCCTTCGACGAGTGGTCCCGAAAATCCGACCGCCTCCGCTACTGATTGGGAAATGCGTGGGAAATGCGTGAATTTACTGCGTGCCGAATCGATCCGAGTACCGCAGCTTCCCCCAGGAGGCCTAGCGCCCCGGTAATCCGCATGCCCCTCTGCACGGCAACACGACGCGCTGACTTTTCGTCGAGTAGGATCATGTCGGCCGCCATAGACTGCGCGAGCAGGATTGCCGCCTGCTCGCCGGCCTGCAGTTTCTCCATGCCGTCCATCGCGCCGCCGACATTCTGTTGCGTGGAGATCCACGGCGGGAGGTTGGCCGTCCAATCGCGCACCGCCCCTTGGGCATCTTCGTGGAGCAGTTCAGCGAATACTGCCGCGGGCACAGCACTTGACTGTATAGCTTGGAGAGGATTTCAATCTCGTCAATGAGGATCAGATAGCAAATCGGCGACGTATCCGAGACGCGATCATTGCCGCGAGGCGTCGCGAATTGCGGTGATATCCCGTTCCAGGTCATCCATCGTGTAGTCGTGAA
>JAOAPT010000504.1 GCA_025463045.1 Candidatus Solibacter sp. | reverse complement strand
GCTCGCGATGGTGCGCGAATCGCGATGGATCAAGCTGGGGCGAAAGGTAGGGTTGGGCCCCGCGCTCTGACATGGCACTGCTGAAACGCCTGCTCCGCGCGCTGCCCCTGCTGCTGCTGTCTCCGTTTCTGACGGCGATCGGGTTCGTGTCGCTGATGATTACGGATTTGCTGACGCGGCGGGGGAAAGCGGCTACCGGCCCGGCGCGGCGGGCGGCGAATGACGCGGCGACGGTGGTGATCCCGAACTGGAACGGGCGCGATCTGCTGGAGAAGTACATTCCGTCAATCGTGACGGCGCTGGCGGGCAACGCGGCGAACGAGATTCTGGTGGTAGATAACGGGTCGACGGACGGGAGCGCGGAGTTTCTGCGCGAGGCGTTTCCGCAAGTCACGGTACTGCCGCTGAAGGAGAATCTCGGCTTCGGCGGCGGGAGCAACGCGGGGTTTCGCGCGGCGAAGAACGATGTCGTCGTGCTGCTGAATAGCGATATGCGGGTCGCGGAAGATTTCCTGGCGCCGCTGCTGAAGGGCTTCGACGATCCGGAAGTCTTCGCGGTATCGTGCCAGATCTTTTTCAGCGATGCGGCGAAGCTGCGCGAAGAAACGGGGCTGACGCAGGGCTGGTGGCAGGATGGGACGCTGCGCGTGCGGCACCGGATCGACAATCAGGTGGACGATCTGTTTCCGTGCTTCTACGGCGGCGGCGGATCGTGCGCGTTCGACCGGCGGAAATTCCTCGAACTCGGCGGGTTCGACGAACTGCTCGCGCCGTTCTACCTGGAGGACACGGACCTCGGGTACCTGGCGTGGAAGCGCGGATGGAAGGTGCTGTACCAGCCGCAGAGCGTGGTCTACCACGAGCATCGCGGGACGATTGGGAAGAAGTTCTCACCGGAATTTATTCAGTCGGTGCTGCGCAAGAATTATCTGCTGTTCTGCTGGAAGAATATCCACGAGTGGGGACGGCTGGCGAATCATTTCTTCTTCACATGGGCGGGTGCGGTGCTGGCGGTATTGTTCGGCGAGTTGCCGCTGCGTCCGAATCTGGGTGCGATGTGGTGGGCCTTCAGGCAGCTTCCGCAGGCAGTGCGCTCGCGGCGGCGCGCGTTGGAGCTGGCGGCGATCAGCGATACGGAAGCATTCCGGCGTCCGCTGGGCGGCTACTATCGCGATCGCTTCGCGAAGATGGAGGCGTCGCCCGAGCGGCTGCGGGTGCTGTTCGTCTCGCCGTATCCGATCTGCCCGCCGGTGCATGGCGGCGGCGTGTTCATGTACCAGACGCTGCGCGAGATGGTGAAGCTGGCCGAGGTCCACGTGCTGGAACTGCTGGACTGGCCGGCGCAGGAAAAGGACAACGAAGAATTGCGCACTTTCTGCGCGTCGGCGGACTGGCTGGTGCGGCCAAGCGGGCGGCCGAAGGGCATGGGCTCGATGGAGCCGCACGCGGTCCGCGAGTTCGCCAACGATGAGCTGGAGTGGATGATCCACCGCGATTTGTATCGGCGGCAGATCGACGTACTGCAGTTGGAGTACACGCCGATGGCGCAGTATCGCGGCGAGTTCCGGCGGATCGCGACGATGCTGTTCGAGCACGACGTGTACTTCCAATCGATCGGCCGCGGGCTGGGGCACATGGTCGGGGTGCTGGACGAGGCGAAGGCGCGCGTCGAGTATCTGCGCGCGCTGCGGTACGAGCTCGGCGTGCTGCCGGGATTCGATCAGGTGCAGGTGTGCACGCCGGCGAATCGCGATTACCTGCTGGGATTTCGTCCGGAGCTGGCGGCGCGAATGCGCGCGGGACTGAGGGCGGGGATCGACACGACTCGGTACGATTTCCGGCCGCGCGGGCGCGAGCCGTTGACGATGCTGTTCCTGGGGAGCTTCCGGCACGATCCGAATCGCGTGGCGGTGGACTGGTTCGTGCGGCACGTGCTGCCGCTGGTGGTCGCGCAGGAACCGGCGGCGAGGTTTGTGATCGCGGGATCGGATCCGCCGGCCGAGCACACGTATGCCGATCATGCGGCGCACCTGCAGATGCTCGGGTACGTGGACGACATCCGCGAGCCGCTGGCGAGGTACGCGGTGTTCGTGTGCCCGATTCTGAGCGGGTCGGGCGTGCGTGTGAAATTGCTGGAGGCGTTCGCGGCGGGAATCCCGGTGGTATCGACGAAGGTGGGCGCGGAGGGGTTGGCGGTGAAGGATGGCGAGTTCTGCGCGTTGTCGGACGATCCGGCGGGATTCGCGGAGAGGGTGGTTGGGCTGTTGCGCGATCCCGAGCGCGCGGCGGAGATGGCGGAGCGGGCGCGCGCCGAGGTGGTGGCGAACTGGGATATGAGTGCGATTACGCGGAAGCTGGTGGAAGGCTATCGCGAGATCGTGCGGGAGAAGCGCGGGTGAAGAGGAATTCGTGGGGGTTGACAGGGTCGGAAAGCCAATCAGAGAGCGGTGGTCACGTCGGCGACCACCGCTCCCCTGAAAATGACGCGCCTGAAAGCGATCATGCATTTTCATCCCTTGTTGCGGCCCCGAACGGGGCCATGGAGAACTCCGTTGAAGAACAAGCTCCTATCAGAGCCGCGACGGTTACGGAGCGGTGGTCACGTGACCACCGCTCCCTGACGGTCACGGCTCGGATTGGGAGCTCGGTTCTTCATCGCGTTTGGTGGGCCGCAGGTCCATGGGACTCCCTGACGATCGCGGTTCCGATTTGCGGCGCAGCGTGTCGCCACGCGAGCGGAGCGCGGCGTATGCAGCGCCTTGCGCGGCGCACCGTGTCGCAGCGCATCACGCAGCGCGACCTGTCGGGGCGCATTGCGCGAGCGCGCGCGTCACGTCGCCCGGCATTCCTGCTTGCTGCAGAGGATTCGGCCGGCCACGATCACGGCCACCACCACCACACCTTCGATCGAGTAGCGCACGAGATTGGAGGGATGCCATTGCTTGACGACGAACCGGTCGGTAAGGATCATGTCGCCGCCGACTCTGCCAAGGATGCCGGCGCCGATGTAGATCAGCGCGGGGAAGCGATCCATCAGGCGCGAGAGCAGATTGCTCGAAAAGACAACAAACGGGATGCTCACCGCCAAGCCGAAAACGATCAGCCAGAAGTTGCCCTTCGACGCGCCCGCGATGGCGAGGATGTTGTCGATCGACATCGTGAGGTCTGCAATCACGATGAACCGGATGGCCTGCCAAAAGCTCTTGGGGCGCGATCCCTCTTCAGGCTCGCCGCTGGCATCGA
>JAOAPT010000472.1 GCA_025463045.1 Candidatus Solibacter sp. | reverse complement strand
CATACTGGCACCGTCGCTTCGCCGACAGGCGCCTGAACGGGGAATGGTTCGCCCTCACTCCAGCCGATGTCGCGGTTTTTAGGCGCAGGAAATTCATGTGATGCCTACCAGCGGCGCAACTTGCGTTTCAATCGCTCCGCGTTTCAATATTGTGCACCGAGAAAGCGTCATCATGTGGACAGTTCTGTGGACAGTCAGGCCGCGTCATGGTCGGAACGAGCGGAATCATCGGCTAATGTAATGACTAACTTGCAGATTCTAAAGAAAACCATCATCGTCCAACTCGCAAACGGCACAAGCGAGAAAATGGTCGAGCCGCACCAGATCCACAATCTGATGGCGATCTTCAGTGCCGGATACCTCGCCGTATCGTTCGTCTTCCTGCTCTTATTCCTTCGAGCCCTGAGCAGGCGCATACCCCTTGACCTCGACCCGATAGAGGTCTTCGAAACCCGGGTGAGCATCGGTGCCAGCCTGATCAATATGGCAGTCGGAACTGCATCGGTTGCAGTCGCCCTGACCGGACGCGGCGATCTCGCGGGAATCATCTACCCAATCTTGCTCGGCCCCGGCATCACGATCTTCCGAACCATCACCGGCAGCAAACGGAGAAAACTTACAGAGGTCCTCGCCGTCACGCAAACTTAGAATTTATATTTAACCTGTTTTCAGTTATCTGGCGAATTCCGGGCCGACTGTGCCCACCAGCAGGGCGTATATTCGACTCAGGTAGGGTAATGCAGCAACTCACGGCCTCTTTGACAACCGAAACAGCCGCAGCGAGGGCCCGAATGACTGTATTACGAAACGAACCCCAGAAGTGCCTGAAAACAAACGAGGGCACTCGGGAGAAACCACGCGGGACACCAGCGAATAACACCCAAGTGGGCCAAATTTGGCCCGCCTTACCCGAATAACTCCAGCGTACTCATCGAACCACCCCCGAAATCCGGGCCAAATTTGGCCCACTTACTTCCGCGAGTAAGTGATGTAAGCGTCATTCCGGTGGACCTCCCGGAATTCCCGCCCGAGTAACTCCGTCTCATACCGGTAAGCATCCGGCTGGACCGGCTTCAGCAGCGGGATCCACTCCTGATACCGATTCTTATCCAGCACGATCACATCCGGCCGCTTCCCGCTCAAATATCCCAGCCGGAAATCGTCCACTAGCCGGCCGTCGAACCCAAGCTCGAACCCCAGCTCCGAACTCCCCATGATCAACTGACCCGGAGCCGTGTTCTCCTTCAAGTAAGTCGTCTCATCCAGATACTGCCGGTGATACGCATCCGCCTTCAACCGCGACACCGCCACCGACAGTTGCACGAGCAGCACGCAAACCCCGACCCCCGCCATCGCCCACGCCGGAGCGCGCTTCGTCGCGATAACCCAATCCATCACCAATCCCGCCAGCACGATTACCGGAGCCATGATGTGCACCAGGTAAAACACCTGCGGATGCTGATCCAGCGCCGAATACACCACCGTCTGCACCGCGATCAGCCACAACAGCGCCCGGTACTCCTTCCGCCCCCGGAAATCGCGCATCAGGAGCCCCGCCGCCATCGCCGCCACATAAAAAAGGAACAGCAGCACCTTAATATGCGACAACCCCTGCGTATCGGGCGCCAGTCCGTATATATTCAGGAACCGCTCGCGAAACTGCGCCCACAAACTCCCCAGCAGCCCTTCCTGCCGCGCCAGCCGTCCCGTGATATTCCCGTAAAACTGCCCCCAGAACATCGCCGGATCCTGCCGGATGTACAGCCACCATCCGAGCCCCGCCACTACGTACGGAACCACCGCGATCGCCACATGCCGCACCCGCACCTGGCGCCAGTCGAAGTACAGCGTCAGGAACACCAGCCCCGCGAACGCCCCGAGCGTGATCGGGTGCGTCATCGCCGCGCACGCCATCAGCGCCTGGCTCGCCAGCACCGCCCGCGTGAAATCCCGCTCGCGGAGCCACAGAAACGCCGCGAACGAACACGCGATCAGCGCCTCCGTCATCATGTCCATCCGCCCCACACCCGCCGACCACAGGAATTGGAAATCGATCGCCAGCAGCGCTGCCGCCATCAACGCCGCCCACACACTCCCCGACAACTTCCGCGCCACCGCGAACCACGCCAGCAGCGCCACCACACCCCACGCCGTCGATAGCAGCCGGACCGCGAACAGCGATTTTCCCGCCACCACGCTCCACGCTCCTACCGCCAGCGGATGCAGCGGCAATATCCAATATGTGCGAGTGTGGATGCCCTTCAGATTGCGCTGTCCCCAGCCGGACGTCTCGTCCAGCACGGGCGTGCCGAACTGCCCCTTCGACACCAGCTCCCAGCCCGGAGTCGCGAACCACGCCTCGTCGCACCACGGCAGTAGCGTGCGCACCATCCCCGCGGCCAGCGCCAGATAGACCAGCAGGATCGCCGCCAGCCACCACCCGGTCTTCAACCGCGCCATTGCACTTTGCCCATGCGTTCCGATCCGCCATCATAGCATTCGCACATGGTAAATTTAGTGAACGGCCCGTCTCCTCAGCCGCTTCAAACATGTGTGGAATCACAGGTTTCGTCACTCTTAAACCCACCGACTCGCCCGCCACCATCGAGCGGATGACGGACACCATCCGCCATCGCGGTCCCGACGATTTCGGCTACTACCGCGACCCCTGGGCCTCCCTCGGCTTCCGCCGCCTCGCCATCATCGACGTCGCCGGCGGCCACCAGCCCATGCCCAACGAAGACGCCTCGAAGTTCATCGTCTTCAACGGCGAGATCTTCAACCACGCCGCTCTTCGCCCCGCCCTCGAACAGGCCGGACACCGCTACACCAACCGCTCCGACACCGAAACCATTCTCCACGCCTACGAACAGTACGGCCCCGATGCCCTCCTCCGCCTCCGCGGCATGTTTGCCTTCGCCATCTGGGACAAGATCGCCCGCAAGCTCTTCATCGCCCGCGACCGCCTCGGCAAAAAGCCGCTCTACTACTTCTGGGACGGCCGGACTTTTGCCTTCGCCAGCGAGATCAAAGCCCTCTTCGAACACCCCGGGATCTCACCGCAGTTCGAAGATTCGCTCCTCCCCGAGTACCTCGCCTTCGGCTACGTCAGCGAACAGCGCACCCTCTTCCGCGGCATCCGCAAGCTCATGCCCGGCCATCACCTGACGCTCGATCTCGGCACGCCGAAACCCGAGCCAGTCATCCGCCAGTATTGGGAAATTCCCGATCCGCAGCCCGAGCAGCGCGACGACGCCTCCTGGATCAATGAGTGCCGCGACCGCATGGAACAGACCGTGCAAATGCGCCTCATGAGCGATGTCCCGCTCGGCATGTTCCTCTCCGGCGGCGTCGATTCCTCCGCCATCGCCGCGCTCATGAAGCGCAACTTCTCCGGCCCTGTAAAGACCTTCGCCGTCGGCTATCAGGAGGCCGAATACAGCGAGCTCTCCTACGCCAAACACGTCGCCCAGGCCATCGGCACCGACCATCACGAAGTCGTCGTCGGCATGGAGGACTTCTTCAACGCCCTCCCTCGCCTCATCTGGCATGAGGATGAGCCCATCGTCTGGCCCTCCAGCGTCTCGCTCTACTTCGTCTCCAAACTCGCGCGCGAGCACGTCACCGTCGTCCTCACCGGCGAAGGCAGCGACGAGATGTTCGGCGGCTATGCCCGCTACCAGCGCTACGCTCAAAACGAGCGCTGGATGCGCTACTACCGCATCCTTCCGCGCGCAGTGCGCAACGCCATCCGCGGCCAGGTCGCGACCACCTCGCTGCTCTCATCCACCCTCCGGCGCAAGATCCAGCACACCTTCGTCGGCCGCGCCGAAGATCTCGAATCGCTCTACCTCGACAACTTCTACTCCGCGTTTTCGCAGGCCGAACAGCGCAGTCTCTTCAAGACGCTTTCCCCGTCCTCGCCCTACGCGAACTTCCGGCACTACTGGGATTCCAAACCGCGCCTCTCGCCGCTTCCCCGCATGCTCTTCGCCGATCAGAAGACCTATCTGATCGAGCTCCTCATGAAGCAAGACCAGATGAGCATGGCCACTTCCATCGAGAGCCGCGTCCCCTTCCTCGATCACGAGTTCGTCGAGTTTTCGACCCGCGTCCCCGAGCATATGAAGCTCCGCGGTAACGAAGGCAAGTACATCGTCAAGAAAGCCATCGAAGGCCTCGTCCCTCAGGAAATCATCTACCGCAAGAAAATGGGCTTCCCAACGCCGCTCCGTCAATGGCTGCTCGACCCGCGCGCCAGTCACCTCTTCGACATCATGCGCGCCAAGGACGGCCTGCTCGC
>JAOAPT010000457.1 GCA_025463045.1 Candidatus Solibacter sp. | reverse complement strand
CGATCCATCCCGGCTACGGATTTCTCAGCGAAAACGCGGATTTCGCGGAAGAGTGCGCGCTCCGCGGCTTCGTCTTCATCGGACCGACGCCGGCGCAAATGCGAGCCTTCGGGCTCAAGCACACCGCTCGCGAAATCGCCGCCAAGAACGGCGTCCCGCTCGCGCCCGGCAGCGGCCTGCTCGGTTCCGTGGAGGAGGCTCTTGAATCGGTGGACCGTATCGGTTATCCGGTCATGCTCAAGAGCACGGCCGGCGGCGGCGGCATCGGCATGCGCCTGTGCCGCGACGAAAGTGAACTCCGCGAAAGCTACGCCGCCGTGGAACACATGGGGCGCGTCAACTTCGGCGCCGCCGGACTCTACCTGGAAAAATTCATCGCCAACGCGCGCCACATCGAAGTCCAGATCTTCGGCGATGGCACAGGCGAAGTCATCGCCCTCGGCGAACGCGATTGCTCGGCCCAGCGCCGCAATCAAAAGGTCATCGAAGAAACCCCCGCGCCAGGGATCAGCAGCGCCGTGCGCGAACGCGTGCTCGACGCCGCGCTGCGACTCGGCCGCACCGTACGCTACCGCTCCGCCGGCACGGTGGAGTTCATCTACGACAACGACACCGCGCAGTTCCACTTTCTCGAAGTCAACACCCGCCTGCAGGTGGAGCACGGAGTCACCGAGGAAGTCACCGGCGTCGATCTGGTCGAGTGGATGGTCCGGCTCGCCGCCAATGAACTGCCGCCCATCGATAGCCTCGCGGTCCGTCCGCGCGGCGCTGCGATCCAGGTCCGCGTCTACGCCGAAGATCCCGCCAAAAACTTTCAGCCCGGCGCGGGACTCCTCACCCATGTCGACTGGCCGCCCGCAGCGCGCGTCGAAACCTGGGTAGAAGCCGGCACCGAGGTCACTCCGTACTACGACCCAATGCTCGCCAAGATCATCGTATGCGGAGCAGATCGCAGCGAAGCGCTTTCGCTTCTCCGCAACGCGCTGAACACGACACGCATCGCCGGAATCGAGACCAATCTCGAGTATCTCCGCCAAGTCGTCGCGGGCGACGCATTCACCGCCGGAGGGATCACCACCGCGTATCTCGGGGCCTTCGACTACCGCCGCCGCACCGTCGAAATCGTCGATGGCGGAGTGCAGACCACCGTGCAGGACTATCCTGGACGCCTCGGTTACTGGCACGTCGGAGTCCCGCCTTCCGGCCCGATGGACTCGCTCGCCTTCCGGCTCGCCAATCGTGCGATTGGCAATCTGGAATCAGCCGCCGGTCTCGAGATCGCCGTTCTCGGCCCATCACTCCGCTTCACCTGTGACACCGTGATCGCCGTCACCGGCGCTGATTTCGACGCGCGCCTCGATGGCGTTCGCGTAGAACGCTGGCAGGCGATCCCAGTCAAAGCCGGCGCGCTCCTCGCCATGGGCGCGGCGCAAGCGACGGGCGCACGCGCGTATCTCGCCATCGCCGGCGGCATCGATGTCCCTGCGTATCTCGACAGCGGCAGTACCTTTATCCTTGGCAAATTCGGCGGCCACGCGGGACGCGCGCTTCGTGCCGGCGACGTCCTGCATCTCGGCACTCCAATGGGCGCTCCCTGCAGCATCACGCCACCGCCCGATTACACCAATGAATGGGAAATTGGAGTGCTCTACGGACCGCACGGCGCGCCCGACTTCTTCACTGCGGAAGACGTCGAGATGTTCTTCTCCACCGCCTGGAAGGTGCATCACAACTCCGATCGCACCGGCACGCGGCTGATCGGCCCCAAACCCAAATGGGCACGAGCCGATGGCGGCGAGGCGGGCCTGCATCCTTCCAACATTCACGACAACGCGTACGCCATCGGCACCGTCGATTTCACCGGTGACATGCCCGTGATTCTCGGCCCCGACGGTCCCAGTCTCGGCGGGTTCGTCTGCCCCGCCACCGTAGTCCACGCCGAACTCTGGAAGGTCGGCCAGGTCCGACCCGGAGATTTGATCCGCTTCCACGCACTCAGTCATGAAGAATCGGTCCGCATGGACTCTTCCCCACCCCATGCTGCAAGCCTCCCGGCGCGTGCGACCTCGCTGGTCGATCCCGTGCTTCACTCCGCCCACGGCGTCGTGGTTCGCTCCGATGGCGATCGCTACCTGCTCGTCGAATACGGTCCCAACCTGCTCGATTTCAATCTCCGTTTCCGCGTCCACGCGCTCGAAGACCAGGTCCGTTCGCTCGGCCTGCGCGGCATCATCGACATCACACCCGGCGTTCGGTCACTCCACATCCACTACGACACCAGCCTGCTTCCTCGCGAGACGCTCCTCGAAGCGCTGGATGCCTGCGAGCGCCGCATTCCGGACCTCGACGATCTCGTCGCCCCTTCGCGCACCGTGCACCTTCCGCTCTCGTGGGACGACCCCGCCACGCAGCTCGCGATCCGCAAGTATATGCAATCGGTTCGCCCCGACGCGCCCTGGTGTCCCAGTAATATCGAGTTCATCCGCCGGATCAACGGGCTCGCTTCCATCGACGAAGTGCGCGACATTGTCTTCTCCGCCAACTACCTCGTGCTCGGCCTCGGCGACGTCTATCTCGGCGCGCCCGTCGCCACGCCCATCGATCCGCGACACCGGCTGGTCACCACCAAGTACAATCCCGCGCGCACCTGGACCCCAGAAAACGCCGTCGGCATCGGCGGCGCCTACATGTGCGTGTACGGTATGGAAGGGCCCGGCGGCTATCAGTTCGTCGGCCGCACGGTGCAGATGTGGAATACATTCCGCGGCTCACCGCCATGGCTGCTCCGCTGCTTCGACCAGATCCGTTTCTTCCCGGTCGGCGCCGCGGAACTGCTCGAAATGCGCGACGCCTTCCGTCACGGAGGCTGCCCGTTGAAAATCGAAGACGGCGAGTTTCGCCTCCGCGACTATCATGCATTTCAGAAATCCATCGCGCGCGAAGCCGCCGCTGCCAAATCGCGGCAACAGGCCGCGTTCGAAGCCGAGCGCGAACGCTGGGCCCTCGCCGGCGCCGATCGCTTCACCGCGGAAGACGATTTCGGCTCCACCGCCGCGCCTCCCGAGGACGCGTTGCCCGATGGCTGCCGCCCGGTCTGTTCCCCGGTCGCGGCTAGCGTGTGGAATGTCGCTGTCGAGAGCGGTCAGCGCGTGGAAGCCGGCCAGAAGCTTCTCGTTCTGGAAGCGATGAAAATGGAAATCGCCGTTGCCGCGCCCAGTGCCGGCGTCATCGAAATGGTAAATTGCATTCCCGGAGCGCTCGTCTCCGCGGGACAGCGGCTGGTGACCTTAAGGCAGGAAATATGACGATGAGAACCGAGATTCGCCTCGACCTGGCATCCCTGCGTGAGTTGTACAAATCCGGAAAGGCCACGCCTTCCGACGTGATCGGCGTCATCTACGATCGTCTTGCACAAGGCCCGCTCGAGCCCATCTGGATCTCCGTGCTGTCGCGCGACAAAGCCATGGCCAAGGCGCGCAAGCTGGAACGCGACCCGCTCGCCTCCGCTCTGCCCCTGTATGGCGTGCCCTTCGCAGTCAAAGACAACATCGATCTCGCCGGCCTCCCGACCACCGCCGGATGTCCCGCTTACGCCTATTCCCCGGGTCACAGCGCAAGGGTGGTCCACGCCCTGATCGAAGCGGGCGCGATTCCGATCGGCAAGACTAATATGGATCAGTTCGCCACCGGACTGGTGGGCACTCGCTCGCCGCACGGGGCGTGCTCCAGCGTATTCAATCCGCGGTATATTTCCGGCGGATCCAGTTCCGGCTCCGCGGTCGCCGTCGCGTCCGGTCTCGCGAGCTTCTCGCTGGGCACCGATACCGCCGGCTCCGGGCGCGTCCCCGCGGCATTCAACGGACTCGTCGGCCTCAAGCCCACGCGCGGAGTTCTCAGTACCCAGGGCGTGGTGCCCGCGTGCCGCACCCTCGACTGCGTCTCCATCTTCGCCGCCAACGCCGAAGATGCCCACACCATTTGGCTCGCCGCCCGAGGCTTCGATTCCGACGACCCCTTCTCGCGCGCCCCGCGTCCCGGTGAGGATGCCGCGCCCTGGCTCGCGGGCGAGTTTCGATTCGGCGTTCCGCCCGCCGAACAACTCGAATTCTTCGGCGACGAGGGCGCCGCCATCCTGTACGACGAAGCCGTCGCCAGGCTCGAATCCATCGGCGGTCGCAAAGTGGAGATCGATTTCTCTACCTTCCGTTCCGCCGCTGAGCTTCTGTATGCCGGACCCTGGGTCGCCGAGCGCTACGCCGCGATCCGCGCGTTCATCGAAGAACACGCCGCTGCGATGAACCCCGTCGTCCGCGGCATCATCGAAGGCGCGCGCCGGTACTCCGCCGCGGATGCGTTCGACGCTGAGTACCGCCTGCGCGAATTGCGCCGGGCCGCCGAAGCCCAGTGGGAACAGATGGATATTCTGGCGCTGCCCACCACAGGCACCATTTACACGCACGACGCGGTGGCCGCCGAACCCGTGCGAATGAATACGAACCTCGGCTACTACACCAACTTCGTCAACCTGCTGGATCTCGCCGCCGTCGCGATCCCGGGCGGCCGTCGGCCCGATGGCTTGCCGTTCGGCATCTCGATCATCGGGCGGGCCTTCAGCGACGAAGCCCTGCTCGCGATCGCCCAACGCTTCGGTACGCCCGCCGAAGCGGCCGGCCAAGCCTGCCCCACCGGTTGCGTCGCGCTGGCAGTTGTCGGCGCGCATCTTACCGGGCAGCCGCTCAACTGGCAGCTCACCGATCGCGGCGCGCGTGTGCTGAAGACCTGTCGTACAGCCCCGGACTACCGCCTGTATGCGCTAGATGGAACCATTCCGCCGAAACCGGGCCTGGTGCGGGATCGCGGCTTCCGCGGGCCGGGTATCGAGGTCGAAGTTTGGGCCGTTCCCGAAGACCGCTTCGGAGGCTTCGTCGCCGACGTTCCGGCGCCGCTCGGCATCGGCAGCGCAGTCCTGGACGATGGCCAGACCGTGAAGTGTTTCATCTGCGAGCCCTATGCGATCGCGGGAGCCGCCGAAGTGACCCGCTTTGGCGGCTGGCGAAGCTACCTTTCACAATCGGCATCAATAACCTAGATCGGGCTCATAAACAAGTTTTTGCGGGCCGCGCAAGCCCGGATGATAGAATTCGACAATAGCTTTCAGGGGCCGCGTCGCCGCTGAGTTCCACTACGTGACGACGATGCTCTGGCGCTTCAGCACTCTACTTCTCCTCGCGGCTTCGGCCTTCGCCCAAAAGCCCTCCTTCACGGTCGGTTGGTCGGTCTACGCCGGCTGGACTCCCTACCACTACATGAACAAGTCGGGGATCCTGCGCAAGTGGGCGGACAAGTACGGGATCACCATCAAGGTCCAGCGCTTCGACTACGCCCCCTCGCTCGACGCCTTCGTCGCCCGCAATATCGACGCCTGCACCATGACCAACATGGAAGCGCTCGACATGCCCGCCGCTTCCGGCGTGCCCACGACCGCGATCCTCATCGGCGACTACTCGAACGGCAACGACGCTCTCCTGGTGCGCAACGGCCTTCAGTTGAAGGACCTTCCCGGGAAGAAAATGCTGCTGGTCGAGAAGACCGTCTCCGAATACCTGTTCGATCGCGCCATGACGCTCGGCGGACTCCGCGAGCAGATCAAGCGCGTCCGCATGATCAACACCAGCGATTCCGATATTGCAACGGCCTTCATCGGGGACGCGAATGCCTCCGCCGTCGTCACCTGGAAGCCGATGGTCTCCCAGATCGCCAAACAGAAGGGTGTCACTTCACTCTTCAATTCCTCGCAAATTCCCGGCGAGATTTTGGACCTCACCGTGGTTCGCACCGATGTGTTGTCTCGCCCCGATGGCGCCGGGCAGAAGTTCGCCAAGGCCCTGGCCGGTGCGTGGTTCGAGACCCTCGCCCAGATGTCCACGCCCGGCGCCGCCGGCGACAAGGTGCTCGCCGCGATTGCCGAAGGCTCGCAGGATAGTCTCGCATCCTACAAGGAACAGCTTGGCACCACCAAAATGTTCTACACGCCGAAAGAGGCCGCCGGCTTCGGAGCGTCGCCCGAGTTGAAGCAGAAGATGGCGCTCGTCCGCCAGTTCTGTTTCGATCACGGCCTGCTCGGCGCAAACACGAAATCCGTCGACGATGTCGCGATTCGGTATCCCGATGGCAGCATTCAGGGCAAGCCCGATCGCGTGCGGCTTGTGTACGACCTCGGCTACATGCAGTTGGCCGCGCAGGGAAAGTTGTAGGAGTGCCATGTCAGTCGGTTTCCTGCTGATTCATGCCAGACCGCAGCGCGCATGGTCCGCGATTCTCTCGTGGTTCCTGTTCGCTGCCGGTCTCGCGGCGTACCTCTGGGTCGCCCAGGCGCGCCATCGTGAGAATCCAGAAGACCGCGTCACGCCAACCCTCGCCCAGATGGCTACGGGCATGTACAACGCCGTGATGCAGCCCGCCGAAGAGGACGAAGCCGCGCCTCCCGCCGCCAACTTCTACGACCGCCTCTCGCATAGCATGTTGTGGAGGGACACCCGCGCCACTTCGCGCCGCTTCCTGCTCAGCCTTGCGCTGCTTATCCCCGCCGTACTGCTCGGTCTCCACATGGGCCTTTTCCCCTATGTCGGCGTCTTCTTCCTGCGCTTCGTCCTTTTCTTCGATAAGATCGTCGCCCTCTCGCTGCTCCCGATTCTCTTCATTGCCTTCGGCATCGACGAGCTTTCAAAGATCATGCTGATCGTCATCGGCGTGACTCCGACCATCATTCTCGACAGCTTCAACCTTACCCGCGGCGTTCCTCCCGAACAGATCGTCAAGGCGTTCACGCTGGGGGCTGGCGATTTCGACGTCGCGTACCGCGTAGTGCTCAAACAGGTCGCCCCGCGCGTTCTCAATTCCATCCGCCTCAATCTCAAGGCGGTGATGCTCTTCTTATTCGCCGGCGAAATGATCGCCTCAACCGACGGACTCGCTTACCGCATCGCCCTGCTCCGCCGCCACATGGGGATGGACGTGATCATTCCCTACGTGCTGTGGGTGGCGCTCCTGTTATTCCTGGTCGATTTCGCCATGCGGACCGTCAATCGCAAACTTCATCCCTGGTTTCACGAGGCATGACACACGAGGCCTAATGCTGATCCACATCGAAGATGTGTTCGTTGCCTACGGATCGCCGCCGCGCGCCGTTCTCGCCGGCATCAACCTCGAAATCGAAGAGGGCGAATTTGTCTGCGTCCTCGGCCAGACCGGCTGCGGAAAATCCACGCTCCTCCGCCTGATCCTCGGCAGCGAACACCCGATGCGCGGGCGCATTCTGGTCGATGGACGCGAACACCACCAGCCCGATCGCACCCGCGGCTACGTGCCGCAAAAGTACTCGCTATTTCCCGATAAGACGGTGCTCGACAACATCACCTTCGGCTGCGAAGTCAGCGAATTCGGCCTCTTCGCACGACTCACGCCCGCATTCTACCGCCGACGTAAGCAACTCCGCGCCGAAGCCTTCGACTATCTCCAGCGAATCGGACTTCGTTCCTGCGACGCGAAGAAGTACCCGGACCAGCTCTCCGGAGGCATGCAGCAGCGCGTTGCCATCGCACAAGCCCTGATGACGAAGCCGCGCATCCTGCTCATGGACGAAGCCTTCAGCGCCCTCGACCCCGGCACGCGCCGCGGCATGCAGCAACTCGTCCGCGACCTGTGGAAGGCCACCGGCACCACGATCCTCTTCGTCACGCACAACACCGACGAAGCCCTTCGCCTCGGCACGCGCGTCATCGTCCTCGCCAAGGAATCCGTCGATCAGGGCTCGCGCATCGCGATGGACCTCAGCGTCCCCGCGCCCTGCGGCGATGAAGAAATCCCCTCTCTGGTCCGCCGCCTCGAGCTCGTCTCCGAATCGTGTGCGTTGTAGAGCTACTTCCGCGGCTCCCGAGGCCAGATCGTGAAGTCGCGATACAGCACGCGCGCCGGTTTACCCTTCATTCCGTCGAGCCCGTCCATCAACTCCAGTAACTGCGCCCGCCCCATCTCCAGACTGTGTTCGTGCGGCTCATACTGCGTCCCCACCACGTAATCCACATACGGCGTGCTCGATTGCTC
>JAOAPT010000070.1 GCA_025463045.1 Candidatus Solibacter sp. | reverse complement strand
CCTTTAGCCGCCGATGAACGCCGATGAACGCCGATAAAAAAAGAGGGGCTTAAAGGTCAAAGCGGTCGAATCTGGGGGCTTGAACGACAGAATGGCCACGGAATTAACGCCAGTTGATGGATTCGGGGGGCGTATTCTCGCACTGGCCGGATTCGGTGACGCCGCTGGCGAGCTGGGCGCAGGCATTGGTGACGGCGGTGCGGAGCGCTTCCTGGCGATTCGCGGCCTGTGCGGTGCGGCAATCGCGGTGTCCCTTGAAGGCCATGCAGACCTCGACCCGCACGCGTTCACCCTGGAAGGTGGTGGAGATGACTAACCCAACCACGAGCACGACGAAGGCGATTGCGATCCAGACAGTCTTTTTCAAAGCTGGCTACTTTCAGGCGAAGAAGTTGCCCATACGACGGAATTTTTCGTAGCGGTGCTCCACAATCTGGTCCGCGCTGAGGGAGTCGAGCTCGGAGAGGCGTGCGCTCAGGTGAGTGCGGAGCGATTCGGCGGCAGCGTCGTGATCTTCGTGGGCGCCGCCGGCTGGTTCGGGGATGATGCCATCGATCAGGCCGAGAGACTTCAGGTCTTCGGCGGTCAGGCGGAGGGCGGCGGCGGCCTGTTCGGCCTTGGCGGAATCGCGGTAGATGATCGCCGCGCAGCTTTCCGGTGAGATGACGCTATAGACCGCGTTCTCGAGCATGAGGACGGTATTGCCGACGCCGAGAGCAAGCGCACCGCCCGAGCCGCCCTCGCCGATGCAAATGACGACGACAGGAACCGAGAGACGGGCCATTTCACGGAGGTTGCGGGCGATGGCTTCGGCCTGCCCGCGCTCCTCGGCGTCGATGCCGGGGTAGGCGCCCGGAGTGTCCAGGAAGGTGATGATGGGGCGACCGAATTTGGAGGCCATCTGCATGACGCGGAGCGCCTTGCGGTAGCCTTCCGGCTTGGGCATGCCGAAGTTGCGGAAGAAGCGCTGTTTGGTGTCGCGGCCCTTCTGTTCGGCGACGATCAGGACGGGGCGGCCTTCGAAATGGGCGAGTCCCGCGACGATCGCCGGGTCATCCCCGAAATTGCGGTCGCCGTGAATTTCCTGGAAATCCTGGAAGATGCGCCCGATGTAATCGAGCGAATGCGGGCGCTTGGGGTGACGGGCAAGCTGGACACGCCGCCAGGCGGCATTGCCGCCGGGCACAGTCACGCCATCGAAATTTTCCGGGGAATTCACTCCCTCCATCTTAACAGTGAGAGGCCGTAGGAGAACGCCGGGGCAAAGTGCGGCAGCATACAGGAGGATCGTTCGTAACCTGACTAAGGCGGCGCGAGATCCCTTGTCATTCTGAGGTGCGCGAAGGAAACTCGAATTACGAGGGAGGGCGAACGACGATGTGTGACTACTCTCTGATGGCTGTAAATAACCGGCTGGCGCGGGAAGGCGAGGAACTGGTGACCTACCGGTTCCCGACCGGATCTCTCGGGCTTGCCTCGTCCGAGGACTTGAAACGGGCGCGTCCCGAGCGCGTCAAGAAAACCTTTTGGAACACACTAAAGGACTTCTTCGATCCTCCGCAGGAAGAAGCGGTTTGCGCGGTGTGCATTCCACCGGGAGCCCGGCTGCGCGTGGAGTTGCGGGGCGGCGTGCCGCAGACCGCCAGTTTCACGCAGATTTCGGCGGCAGTGAACAGTTACCGGGACGCGATTTGCTTCGAAGACGGGCGGCCGGTGCTGTTGCAGGACCTGCGCGAGGGCGTGCGGGTGACGGTGTTGGATCTGTCGGGTGCAAGCGAGCGGGAGACGGTGATCGAGCTCCCTCTTACGGCACGCCGGTAAGGCAGGTTTGACAGCAGTCGTGCGATTACCCTAATCTTGATAGAGATTGGATAATCGAAACGATTTCGAGGCGGCCTCCGCCTCGGAAGTCCTTTCCTGGGCTATCGATACATTCGGCGAGTCGTTCGCGATCGCCACCAGCTTCCAGCGGGAAGGGATGGTGATCGTGGACCTCGCCTCGCGTATCTCATCCAGCGTGCGGGTATTTACGCTGGATACCGGGCGGCTTCCCGACGAGACCTACCAGATCCTTGAGACCGTGCGGCAACGCTACGGCATCAACGTGGAACTGGTATTCCCCGAGCGCGCCGAGGTGGAACAACTGGTGACCATCCACGGTCCCAATCTGTTCTACCGGAGCGTGCCGGGCCGGGAACGCTGCTGCGACGTGCGCAAGGTACGTCCGCTGGCCCGCAAACTAGAAACTCTTAAAGCATGGGCGGCCGGATTGCGGCGTGACCAGTCGGACACGCGCTCGGCGGTGCCTAAAGTGGAACGCAAGGAAGGACGCGTCAAAATCCATCCTCTGGCGGACTGGACAGGCGCGCAGGTGGAGGAGTATATTGCGCGGCACAAGGTGCCGGTGCACCCTCTATATGCGCGGGGATATACCAGCATCGGGTGCGCGCCGTGCACGCGCGCCGTGGAACCGGGCGAGAGCGAGCGCGCCGGGCGGTGGTGGTGGGAAGAAGACGCCAAGAAGGAATGCGGAATTCATTTTGCGGCCGATGGACAGGTGCGGCGCGCGCAGGCACAAGAGGACGAGATGCATAAAGGATTCACGTTGTGGTTCACCGGTATGAGCGGCGCCGGCAAGAGCACGATCTCCCGCGAATTGGAATTGCGGCTGCGGGAACGCGGCGCGAAAGTTGAGGTGCTGGACGGCGACGTCGTGCGCACGCACCTTTCGAAGGGTCTGGGCTTCAGTAAAGACGACCGGGATGAGAATATTCGCCGGATCGGGTTCGTTTGCGACTTGCTCTCGCGCAATGGCGTGATTGCGATCGCGGCGGCGATCTCGCCGTATCGCGCGGTGCGGGACGAAGTGCGCGCGCAGATTCCGAACTTCGTGGAAGTGTTTGTGGAGTGTCCGGTGGACGTATTGGCGGAACGCGATGTGAAGGGTTTGTACAAGCGGGCGCTGGCGGGAGAGATTCCGCATTTCACGGGAATCTCGGATCCCTACGAGGCTCCGCTGTCGCCGGAGGTCACGGTGAACTCGTCTCTGGAATCGCCCGCGGAGAGTGTGGAGAAGATCTGGGCTACACTGGAACGTTTGGGTCTGGTTTCCTTTGATCGATCTGCACTCACACACTAACGAATCCGACGGCACCTGTTCGCCGGCGCAACTCATCGAAGAAGCGGTACGGGCCGGCGTGCGCACGCTCGGCATCACGGACCACGACACGCTCAAGGGCTACGATCAGGCGGTGCCGATCGCGGCGGCCGCGGGCGTGGAGCTGGTCTGCGGGATCGAGCTTTCGACCAAGCTGCACGGGCACTCGGTGCATCTGCTGGGATATTTCCTGGGGAACAACGGGCTGGGAGACTTCCGCACGTGGGTGCTGGATCAGCAGGCGGCGCGCCGGGATCGGAATATTCGATTGGTGGCGCGGCTCCAGGAGCTCGGCTTCGACATCACGCTGGAAGAGGCGGAGGCGCGCGGTCGCGGGATGACGGGGCGTCCGCATTTCGCGCAGATACTCGTGGAAAAAGGGTACGTCAAGAATCTGCGACAGGCGTTCGACGAATATCTGGATGAATCGGCGAAGGGGTACGTGTTCCGGCAGGAGCCGCAGTTTGCGGAAGGCGTGGCGAGGATACGGAAGGCCGGCGGGATCGCGTCGATGGCGCACCCGGTGAGGGTGAAGGGCGACGTGCCGGCGCTGATGCCGGAGTTGGCGGACAGCGGACTGAATGCGATCGAGGCGTACCATAGCGATCACACGGCCGCGGATACGGAGCTCTATTTAGGGCTGGCGGAGAAGTACGCGCTGAAGGTGACCGGCGGCAGCGATTTCCATGGGGCGGTCAAGCCTGGAGTGATGCTCGGGCGCGGATGCAATGGAAATCTGCGGATACCTGGCGACTTGCTGGAGAAGTTGCGGGGCTAGCCAAAAAACAAAATCTTTAGCCGCCGAGGAACGCCGATGAACGCCGATAAAACAAGAAACTATTTGGTGCGGACGTAGGCCAGGGCGACTATCTCGTTCGATGACGGGGAGAGGACGGCGGAGGTGATTTCGGCATCTGCGCACTCGACGGTCGTTTTTGTGCCGGGCACTGGGATTTCTGAGCCCTCGAGGACGACGCGGGTTAGTTTCTTGTTGACGCGGCCTTGGGCTCGGATGCGTTCGACGATTTCCTGGCCGAGGTAGCAGCCCTTGTTGAAACTGACGGCGTGCATCTGTTGCGTCTCTTGGGGGAGAGAGGTCTCGCGGATATCTTCACCGTAGCGGGGGCGGCCGTTTTCGATGCGGACTAAGCGGACTTCTTCATCCGTGGCTTGGACTGCTCCGGCGGATTCGAACTGGTGGACGAATTCGGCGGCGGATTCCGCGGGGCAGAAGATGCGGACACCGGGCTGGCCTGTTGCTGTGACGGCGGCGATCTCGGCGTCGTCCCAGGGGATGTGGGCGTAGTCAGTCGACGGCAGGTCGGGTAGCATGCGGGCGGCGGCGGGGCCTTCGAGTCCGATGCAGGCGGTGAGTGCGGTGACGTCTTCGAGTTCGACCTGGTCGGCGATGATGTAGCGCTTGATGTGGGTGAGGATCCTTTCGCCGAGCTCGGGCTCGGTATCGATCAGGAAATGGTCGGCGAAGCAGAAGAGGTTGAGGTCGGCCTGGATGCGGCCCTGCGGGGTGAGCAGGAAGGAATAGCATCCGGTGCCGGGGGTCATCTTCTTGACTTCGTTAGAAGTGATAGCGTGCAGCAGGCGCGCGCGGTCGCGGCCGCGGACGAGGATGCGTCCGCGCGGCGACAGATCGATCCACGCGGCGCCCTGGCGCAACGCTTCGTAACCCTGGCTCATGTCTTTAGTTTAGTTGATGCCCTTGAGGTAGGCGGAAATGAGGACGATCGTCAGGCCGGAGATGGCGGCGCCGAATAACTGGCGCGAGCGGCGCGGGTTCTTGGGTGCGGTGACCAGGATGGCAACGCTGATGACATGCAGGGCGAGCAGGATCTTGACGCCGAACAACGCGTGATAGAGCGCGGAATGACCGGGCTTCGAGAGGAAGTTGTAGATTCCGGAGAGCACCAGGCCGGTGATCGCGGTGAAGACCACGGGGCGGAAGCGCGCTGCGGCGGCATCGTCGAGCGTGGCGCGGGCGTCGGCGGAAAGCGCCTGGGCGGCCGGCGTCATGACGAAGCGGCCGTAGAAGATTCCGCCGATTAACGTGACGACGGAAGAAATGTGTATCCAGCGCATCACTGCCGTAAGGATCTCGCCCATATATCGTGAGTATACTCGCCTTATGATCCACGAGATTTTGCCGGTCGGAATGTTGCAGTGCAATTGCTCGATCTTTGGCGATGAAAGTACGCGTGAAGGGATGGTGGTGGATCCCGGGGACGAGATCGCGAGCATTCTGGAAGTAGTGGCGCGACACGGGCTGACGGTGAAGGCGATTGTGATCACGCATGCGCATATCGATCACATCGGCGGGGCGCAGAAGTTGAAGGCGGCGACGGGAGCTCCGGTGTATATGAATTTGAACGACACGGAGCTGCAGAAGATGCTCGACGTGCAGGCGACGTGGCTGGGCGTGAAGCCACCGGAGGCGGTCGCGATCGACGTGCCGGCGAAGGATGGGGACACGCTGCTGGTGGGGACGACCGAAGTCCACGTGCTGCACACTCCGGGGCACACGCAGGGGAGTATTTGTCTGTGGATGCCGGGCGAGCGAAAGCTGGTGGCGGGCGATACGCTGTTTCGCGAGAGCATCGGGCGGACGGATTTGCCGGGCGGCGATGGGCGGCAGATTCTGAAATCGATTCACGACAAGCTGCTGGCGCTGCCGGGCGAGACGCAGGTGATTCCGGGGCACGGCGAGAACACGACGATCGAGCATGAGAAAGCGCATAACTATTTCCTGAAGGGGATGGCGCGGTAATGCGGGCGACGCATACGCGGGCGGCGATTCTGGGGCAGGCGCGCGGGGCGGTGGCGATTGCCACGGTCCACCTTGGCGAGCCGGGCGTGGGCGAAGTGCTGCTGCGGATGGAGGCGTGCGGGATCTGTCATTCGGACTTGTTCGTGTGCGGGTTGGAGAAGCTGCCGCTCGCGCCGGTGACGCTGGGGCACGAAGGGATCGGGCGCGTGGCGGCGGTGGGTGCGGGAGTCACGGAGTGGTCGGTGGGGGATCGTGCGGGAGTCACGTTTCTGGGGACGACGTGCGGGAAGTGCGAGTGGTGCGCGGCGGGGCGCGAGCGATTCTGTCCGCGACAGACGAACTTCGGATACACGCTGCAGGGTGTGCTCGGGGAGTACGCGATGGCTCCGGCGTCGGCGCTGGTGCGGGTGCCGGAAGAGATCGCGGCGGCGGTAGCGGCTCCGTTGTGCTGCGCGGGATGGACGGCGTACGGCGCGCTGCGCGAGGCGGGGTTGCAGGCGGGCCAATCGGTCGCGCTGTTCGGGTATGGCGGGCTGGGACACCTGGCGTTGCAGATGGCGCGGCATCAGGGATTGCGAGTGGCGGTGAGCGATCCATCGGAAGAGAAGATGGCGGCGGCGCGCGAGGCGGGGGCGGAGGGTGAGGCGCGGAATGCGGATGCGGCGATCGTGCTGACGGCGGCGAAGGCGGCGATCCCGCAGGCGTTCAAGGCGCTGCGGCGGAACGGGACGCTGATTCTGGTGGGGCTCGCGATGACGAGCTACGAGCTGCCGCTGGTGGATACGGTGCTGAAGGGAATCACGATTCGCGGGAGCTATCTCGGGTCGCGCGCCGACCTGGCGGCGGTGTTCGGACTGGCGCGTGAGGGCGTGGTGCGTCCGCAGGTACAGATGCACGGGCTGGATGAAGTGCCGGGATTGCTCGAGCAGTTGAGCGCGGGGAAGATTGCGGGGCGGGCGGTGATCGGGTTCTAGGGGGCGGCCGAGCAAGCTCGGCTGCTCGCCACCAAAAGTGCATGAAAGCTGGGTGTACGTCGTAATCGAGGGTGAAACTCTTCGCCTTAGGGGCAAACTTCTCCAGCCGCCGATGAACGCCGATGAACGCCGATAAGAAAGAGGCGAGAAAGGGTTCGGCGGCGACCGATATTTCATATCGGATCGCGAATCTTCTTCGCGCCGGGGGTTCTGGAGAGTGCCCGAGTGAAGCTTTCGACCGTGCCCCACGAGGAACGTAACTGCTGTCTGATAAGATCCTGCTATGGCGGACGCAAACGTTTATCCACCTTCCACGGAGTTCGTGAATCAGGCGAATGTGAAGGGGATGGAGGGCTATCGGGCCCTATACCAGAAGGCGGCAGAGAAGCCCGAGGAGTTTTGGGGCGAGCTCGCGGAGCAGGAACTGCACTGGTTTCAGAAATGGACGCACGTGTTCGAGTGGGATCCGCCGTTTGCCAAGTGGTTCGCGGGCGGGAAGACGAACGCCTGCTACAACTGCGTGGACCGGCACCTGACGACGGCGCGGAAAAATAAAGTCGCGATCCTGTGGGAAGGCGAGCCGGGCGATCAGCGGATGATCACGTATCAGGAGCTGCACCGGCTGGTGTGCCGCTTCGCGAACGTGCTGAAAGCGCGCGGGCTGAAAGCGGGCGATCGCGCAATTATCTACATGGGAATGGTGCCGGAGCTGCCGGTGGCGCTGCTGGCGTGTGCGCGGC
>JAOAPT010000455.1 GCA_025463045.1 Candidatus Solibacter sp. | reverse complement strand
CGTGATTGAGGAACTGGCGCGGAGCGAAGGCCGTCGCCCGCCCACCCCCGCCGACTTGCGGGCCGCTCTCGATGAGTTAGCGGAGACGGGACGGCACCTTCCGACTTTGTCTGCTGAAGCTAAAAAGAGTGGTTACCAAGACCGGCCCAGACCTGCGTGCGCGCATGTCGGACGTGAACGCGGTCTTTAATGGGAGGTTGCACGTGTATGACGTGGAAACCGGGCGGGTGTTTTCGATTGCTACGAACGACGGCGATAGCCAAGTCCTCCTGGTGGAAAGCGACACCATCTACCGTGTCAGCGACCCGGGTCTACGCTGCCCCGATCACAGACAAGGGAGCAGGCCCTGCCCGCCTGGTGGCCACCGACGAGGCTATTGTCGATACCCACTGGGCGTTCATCAAACACTAGGGCACCGGTGAGTCCAAGAAAGTTAAACGGCCATAAAACGCGTTTCCCAATCGCAACGGCTATTTGGCGAGAGAGGAGTGTGCCGCCCACGGCGGCGTTCAGGCGCCACAGCACCGCTACTGGCGGCGTGGCGGTCGCGAAGAGACGCAGAGAAAAACACGCAGAGAAAATCTAAGACCTAGCGTCCGTGCGGTGGGACGATCACCATCTTACCGACGCCGTCCTGGTAGTGTTCGGTCAGCGTGAAAGCTTCGGCGATCGCATCTAGGGGACGCGTGTGGGTGACGATCGGGGCGAACCAATTCATGTGTTCGGTGAGGAGCGTCAGGGCGTCGTGCGACTCGTGGTTGGAGCGGCGGACATTGAAGATCGCGAGTTCCTTACGGCGCATGGGGGAGACTTCGAAGGGGACCATGGCGGCGGAGTGAATGCCGGTGAGGACTACGCGTCCGGCGTTGCGGGCGGCGCGGATGGCGGCGTTCGTCGTGTCTTCGCGGGCGGCGCAATCGATCGCGCAATCGACGCCGCGATTGGCGGTATCGCTGTTGATCTGCCGTGCGGCGTCGAGTTCGTCCGGGTCGATCGCCACGTGGGCGCCCATGTGAACGGCCATCTCGCGGCGGTGCGTGACGGGCTCGACGGCCCAGATGCGTCCGGCTCCAGCGGCCTTCAGACAGGCGATGGTGAGCAGGCCGATCGGTCCAGCGCCGAAGACGGCGACCGTTTCCCCGGTCTGAATCGCGGCGAACTTCAGGGAGTGCATGGCGACGGCGAGCGGTTCGACGATGGTCGCAAGTTCGAGGGGGAGATCGGGCGGAATCGCCAGGAGGTTGGTGAGCGGCAGGTTGACGGTCTCGCGGAAGAAGCCTGGAATGCCGGGATTGCTCAGGAAACGAATGTTGGCGCAAACGTTGTGATGGCCGGAACTGCAGAACTCACAGTGATAGCAGTAGAGCGCCGGTTCAAGCGCCGCGCGATCGCCGACGTGCCATCCGGTGACGCCCGCGCCGGTCTTGATCACGGTGCCCGCGGGCTCGTGCCCCAGGACCATCGGGTACTCGCAGGGCGTGTCGCCGATCGCTCCTTCCGCGTACGAATGGAGGTCGCTGCCGCAGATCCCCACTGCATCCACACGCACCTGGACTTCGCCGGGACCCGGGTCATCGATCGGGATTTCGTTGAATCGGAATTGACGTTGCGCGATCAGTTCGGCTACGAGCATCTACAGCCATTGTAAAATAGCGTTGAATGCTGAATTTTCGTGAGTTCGAGGCGGGGCCCGATCCCTTCGGCCGCAAGTTCCAGACCTTCTTCAAGTGGATGCAGACGGCGATCTCGCTGCGCCATGCGGATACGGTGGACGTCAAGTTCCTGATGATCGACGACAACGGCGGACGAACCGAGAAGACGATCGCGCTGCCGCATGCCGATCTGCTGCGCGTCAGCAAAGAGCTGAACCGGCCGATGGATGACGCCTGGTGCTCGCGCATCGCGGCGGCACATCTGCTGCATCTGGTGGCGACCGGAGAAGACATGGAGAAGGACCTTGTCACTGTGGTTCCACAGGACTTGAAGCGGTATGCGGAAGATATCTTCAAGCTAGAGGGTGCGGAAGTTCACTCTCGGTAGGCGCGCTGCTTTCTTCACCTGTTGTTTATCCAGTTGTAACCTGGCCCGGTTAACGTGGAACGGAATGCTAACAAAAGTTCTGCGATTTACCCTACTCGGGGCCCTTGCTCTGCCCCTACTGCTCGGCCAGAATGATGCCGGCCGAATCGCCGGCACGGTCACGGACGCCAGCGGCGCAGGGGTGCCCAATGCGGCGGTTTCCGTTGTGAACGAGAAAACCGGCCAAGAGCGTAAAGTGAATGCCGATGCGGGTGGATACTACTTCGTGCCGTCGCTGAGTTCCTCTACTTACAAGGTCACTGTTCAGGGAACCGGTTTTGGACAGTGGCAGGCCAGCGGCGTTCCGATCAGCGTCGGGCAGGAACGGACCTTAAATATCGTTTTACAGCCGGCGTCTCTGACGACGCAAGTAACCGTAGCCGGAGGCGAACTCACCCAGTTAGATACGAGCTCCGCGGCGATCGGCGCCAATATCAACGCTCGCGAGGTTGCCACGCTGCCGTTGAATGGCCGGCAGCTTTCGCAGCTCTATCTGTTGGCGCCGGGCGCCCAGACCGCTGGCGGCGGCAGCTTCGACAACATTCGTTTCAGCGGACGGGCAAACCAGGAGAATGCGGTGCGATTCGACGGGGTTGAGGCAAGTTCGATTATCGACGCCTCCCCTGGAAATCTGAACGGTGAAATCTCGACGGGCTTCCGCCTGCAGAACAGCCTGGAGACCGTATCGGAATTTCGTGTGGACTCGAGCAACTATCCGGCCGAGTACGGCACGGGTACGGCGGGCCAGATCAGCGTGGTCAGCAAGTCCGGCGGCAACGAGCTTCACGGCGGCATCTTCGAATACTTCCGGAACAGCTCGCTCGATTCCCGGAACTTCTTCGACGGCGGCAGCAAGACCCCGCTGCGCTTGAATCAGTTTGGCGGTTCGGCCGGCGGTGCGATCAAGAAAGACCGGCTGTTCTTCTTCATGGCGCAGGAATCTCTGGAGCAGCGCGCGAGCATCAACCTGATCGGCACGGTTCCGAGCGCCTCGGCACGCGCCCGCGCGGTGCCGTCGATTCAGCCCCTGCTTGCCGGCTACCCGACGGGAACACCGACCAGCAACGCCGATCTGGACCTGGCGCAACGCACCGCCTCTTCCTCGATCAGCGAGTACTTCGGCAGCATTCGCCTGGATCATCGCATCAACGACAGGTTCACTCAGTACTTGCGCTACAACCGCGATCAGGGCTACCTGACGCAGCCGCTGGATGTCACGGGATCGGGACAGATCGTGACCGGCGTTCCGCAAAACGTGGTTTACACGCTCAGCCAGATTCTCCGCCCGACCGTTGTCAACGAAACCAAGTTTGGCTTTAACGGCAGCAAGACGCGGATCAGCGGCTTCACTCCGCTGATTCCGGGTGTCGACACCAGCGCGTTCGCGGTGAGCTTTACGGGTACGGTAGCGATCCCCGGTATCGGCGGGCAAGGTGCTTCGGCGGGCGCTGCGTCGCTCGGCAATCTCGTGCGCAGCAACAGTTCGCAGAATGGCCGCGGGCAGCCGTACACGAACTACACGATGTCGTTCATCGACAATCTCAGCGTGATCCACAAAGAGCACGCTCTGAAATTCGGTTTCGAGTTCCGTCCGATCCGCTTGTACACGGACCGGCAGGGCGGCACGACCTATACGTTCCCGAACATCGGCGCGCTGCTGGCGAACACGCCTTCCAGCGTCCAGGTTCTAGGCGACACGAGCGCGCCGGACCCGTGGAACAACAACGCGACGGGCAATCGTCTCCTGAAGCAGTACTACCTGATAATGTACGCGCAGGACGAGTGGAAGGTCCGTCCCAACCTCACCGTGAATTTCGGCCTTCGCTACGAATACTATCAGCCGTTGCATGAAGACCGGAATTTGTTCGTTCTGTTTAACGCGGATACCGGCAAGATCGCCTGCGGCACGACGCCGGGATGCGACCTGCCGAATACGACGCCCTGGTACAAGTCGTCGAAGCTGAACTTTGCTCCGCGCTTGGGAATTTCGTGGTCTCCTACGATGTTCAGCGGCAAGACGGTCTTCCGCGTCGGCGGCGGCTACAACTACGGCCCGGGCCAGACGGAAGACCAGGTGCAGCCGATCGACTCCGACCGGGCGACCCGTACGCTGACCAGCAATATCGCATGGCCGATCATTCCCTCGCAGGTGCTGGCCGGCTACAACATCAACGACCCCAATCTCGGCTACCAGCCGCGCGCCTACGGCAGCGGCTACCAGCTGCCGGAGAAGGTTCTCTCCTATACGGCGTCGATCCAACAGGAACTCCCGGGCAATGCCGTGCTGACGGTGGCTTACGTCGGCAGCCAGGGCCGGAACCTCTTCCTCCGCTCGTGGACCAACGGGATTGTAGGCGTGACGATGAATCAGGCGACCGGGGCGGGAAGCCCGGTACTGCAGTTCGGTCCGCGGTTCGCCCAGATCGACTACAAGACCAGCGGCGGCACGGACCATTACGATTCGCTGCAGACCACCTTGAACCG